>LVWS01000034.1 GCA_002083365.1 Nitrospira sp. SG-bin1
TTTTGAAGTGTCCACGAAAGTGGGGGCATCACATTAAGTCCCATTACCTTTTCCATTAACCACTTAGTATTGCTGAAATCCGCTAATCATAAGCATATTCTTCATCCATATTTGTCGAGGGGAATCCAAACCAAACCCAGGGGGGAGGGTCAGAACCCAGGGGGGAGGGTCAGGTCTTGCAATCGAACACCATGGCAGCACCGGGGGCAGGAAGCAAAGCGGTGCATGTTCACCGCCCTGGATCGCGAGTGTCCTGCCCAATAGGTCTGGGTTCTTGACTCCAATGTAGGATACTGCGCCACAGCACCTGGGAGCTACCTTGTGATGCGGACGGTCATTGACGCGGGCTCCTTACCAAGGAGGTGCGGTATGAGGCTCTTCTTAGTCGGCTGCGTAGTGATGTTCGGTATCGGATTCTTGGGCTGTGCCAAGCGACCGTATGTGATCTGCCGCGGCGAAGCCTACTGTACGGCTCCGATGACCCATGATGAGGCGATGCACGCCGCGCAGATCAAGAAAGCCTGGGGAGACGAAGCCTTATACGTCCGTCCCGGTCAGTAGGAAGGGCAAGAATTCGTTGGGGGGGTCTGCAACCGTCTTGAAATCAAGCCGGCTGCTCCCGAACACTGGGATACCGCCCTTCACCATTGAATTCAAGATGGTTGGAGCCTTTATGTTTCTCCTGGATAGTATTGTACTTCGCATCCCCTATTCCGTACAGGCACGGTTACTCCACATATCGGCACTTGGACAGCAGCATCCTCCGTTTCTGCTCCCATGCCCGGCAGACGATCGTTACCACCTATGTTCAGACAGCCATGGCCAGAACGATCCGTCCATCATCATGCGGATACACGCCCCCGCCCTCACACTTTCCTTCATGAGGTCTTTTTCATCTTGCACTAATCGCCCTTTCATGTTGCCGAACTATAAGAGTATGGCGAGCAGAGCCTTGGATGGTCCAACCGGACCGAGCACACAAGGAGGGGACCGCATGAAAACAACGATCATCTCGTCAACCGTCGCGACCAATCCTGTGAAGAAGTTATCATCGACCAATCCATGGGAATTGGCCAGGAGATTGTTCATGTTCAAGGCAGAACGGTGGAAACGGCGGGCCATGTTCTACGAGCGGCATCGAGACTATTTCCCGCGGCTAGCCATGAGTCGATTCATCGATCGGTGTCGTGAATTGGAGGCGATGTACCGGCAATTCGTGACAATCATGTTTCACATGCCGCTCCAAGAACAACTGGTGCCCGTCCGGAAGAAACAGGAACAGAGAACCCCGCTGTCTCGTCGCCTTGCAGTACTTGCAAGCCGGCAAGAACTTTGATTGCGGGTTGACGTTTCTCAAAAAAGTACCGTGAGCGGAATAAAGGTTGTCGGCGGGCTTCCGTATTGACCAACGTGATCGTCGTTCATGTAAACCCGCCGTCGCGTCGCGACAAAGATAAAAAAGGAGGGTGAGAAGTTGCCTTCCCACCCTCCTTTGATTTGAGTCAGTTTCAGCGGAAGCGTTCCTGCTTCCGCTGAAACTCCACTCCTATGGGCTGGTGACTTGCAGGTGAATGCTCCCCGTTTCCGTCATCGCAGGGTTGATCGTAACGGTGTAGGTATCCGTCGTCGCAAGCATCACTGGATTGAGACTAAAGCTCGCCGCGGAGCTCGTCGCCCCGGCTTGCAAGACGCCGCTCGGCGTGTACAGGTTCACGGTTACATTCCCGATCGTATTATTGGTCACCTTGATCGTGGCCTGTTGGTTCGCAGTGCCGGCAAACGTATAGCGTCCGTTTTGGCCGGCTCGGCTGATCACGATCTGTCTTGGAGCGGCATTCACCTTCAACGCATCCGACACCTCCGTGGAGAGTGTCAGCGTCATGTTGCCGGTGTAGGTTGCACCTGGACGAATGAGGATGGTGTAGGCCCCGGTGGCCGGCAAGGGATTGGGAACTTCGAGCGCCCCCCCCGCCGTCCCGACGGCAGTGGAAGCGAGCGCGATGCCGTCCTGATTCAGAAGTGAAATGCTGCTCGACGTGACCCCCACAGAAGTGAGCCCCAAGGTCACCCATTGTCCGGCATGGCCATTGAAAGTATACCGTGCCGTCTTGCCCGGCTTGTTGAGACTGACCGTCACCGGCGCTCCATCGAGCGCGATCGTGCCGGAGACCGGAGATGAGAGGGCCAGCGTCACGCTGCCGGTGTGGTTGCCGACCGGATCCACCACGATGGTGTAGGTGCCCGTTTCAGGCAAGGCCGTATCCGGATCGAGACTGCCGCCGCTGGGTCCGATCGTCGTGGACGCCAACTTGGTGCCGTCCGGCTTCAACATGGACACAGTGCTCGAGGCAATCGACACTCCGGTGAGGCCGAGATTCACCCACTGCCCCGCCGTCCCATTGAATGTGTAGAGCGCCCGTTGGCCTGGCACGGTCAAGGTCGGCGTCACCGCCACTTGATCCATCATAATGGTTCCGGTGAGGTCCGGCGCATTGTAGAGTGCGAGCTTCACGTTGCCCGTGTAACTCAGCTCCGGATCGATCAGGACGGCATAGGTCCCCGATGTCGGAAGAACTTGAGCATCGAGCACAGCGCCTGCATAGGCAAAAGAGACCGGCTGCCCCAAGAGACTGCCGTCTGGTTTAAGGATGGAAACATACCCGCTTCGGATGGTCACATCGCTCAATTGCAAACTCACCGCCTGCCCGCCGGTACCCGAAAATGTATAGCGTGCGTTCTGCCCGGCGCGATTGATGGTCACCGGCACCGCCGAGCCTTGAGGAACGATTTCGCCTCCCAACTCGTTGGACACGGTGACCGTGACTCTCCCCGTGTACGTACTGATCGGATCAAGGAGAATCGTATACGTGCCGGTCGCCGGCAGTTCCTTGAGATCGACGCTGCTGCCGTTGATCTCGCTGGATGAGATCCAGGCGGATGTATCACCGGTCAACTGGTAAGAGGTTGTGGATGTATGGACCTGCGTCTGTGTGGAGAGGGGCCGGGTGCCCATCGTCGCATAATAATTCCTCACCGCAGAGGGCTGTGTGGCCACCGCTGCGCCATCCGGCCCATAGACGACGACTCTGAATTGGGTGAGGGTGACGCCACTGAAACCGAGATTGATCCGCTGGCCGGCCGTGCCTTCGAAGGTCATCAGGCCTTTTTTACCTGGCGTGGAGATCGTCGCGGTAACGGAATCTCCATTTAGAGCGATGCGACCATTGTATTCGATGTCCGCCGCCGCGACACCGGGTGGTGGGGCACTCGATCCGGCATACGTCATGTCGGCGGCAGTACTGGAAAGGATTCCCACTGACCCAAGCACAAGCGTGACTGTTGCCACTCGTACTCGGCACTTCACCCACGGCCATAGGCTGTGCATAGTCGCCCTCCTCTTTAATAAAAACCGACGGCTCTTAGTGGTTGTCACCTCTTTCGAGTTTTATCCGTGATACTGTGGCTAACGCGCGGACTCTACCCTTTTTTGTGTCCGTGGCGCAATCCCCCAAACGGCCTTTCAAGGTTATCGCGGCTATCCCCCCCAACTGGGGGATGCGCGCCATGACGGGCTGGGGCCGTATCTTTCAGAGAGATGTGGAGGAAATTTTAGAGGTTAGCCAAATACACAAGGCGGCATCTAAGTGGACAGGGTACTGATATATGGGATGATCGCAAAAAAAGAGGGTGGAGAGTTGCTCCTCCACCCCCGTCATACAACTCACCAGACGTTCCCAACGATTACTCGGCCTTGCAGAAGCTCCGTTCATAGTTGATGATCGCCCAGGCTTCTTCTTCCGTGATCGCGGCGGGAATCAAGGACACCATCCCGGTTCCTGGGCTGCCGTTCTTGATGACCCAGAAAAGTTCGCCGTCTTTCCGCTTCTTGTGGAACTTGCAGTTGGTGAAATCCCGCGGACTTGGGTTCAGGATCTTTCCGGCTTCACCCTGACCATCCCCGGCCTTGCCATGGCAATTGAAGCAGGTCCCCTTCCCCTCGTAGAGCGCCTTGCCTTTGGCGATGCTCTCCGGAGTGGAAGCGACCGGATTCTTCAGAGCCTTGGCATCCGCAGCCTGATCGGGCGGCACGCGGGGCTTCAATGGATCTTTTTCCTCAGCCCCGACGACCGAGACCGAGAGGAACATAACCGCTGCGGTGATTCCCAAAAACTTGGACAGATACCCCATCACACGTCCTCCTTTGTGTTGAACCCATCGAGTCTGGCTATGAGTCCAGAACGCAGACTCGTCTGCATGCTTCTCAAGAGTCAGGTCAAACGGCCGAACTATACCAACGCCTCAAATGCCTGTCAAGAAACCGTCCCGCTTCCCTTGCTCGTTCTCATTTCCTTCCTCGCCCGACGAAGGATCAAACCTCATGCCAACTTTAACTCACAAGGAGGCATGAAAACGTCGGCACTTATGTAGTTTACGGTACACGCATTCCATCCGTTCGGCGATTTCGTGACACCTTTGCGCCTCACCGACGGCCTCCACGCCTCATAAGAAGAGCGACTGACGCCAAATAAGGGAGTTTTATCGACTAAATAGGACTGGACACAAGAGGCGAGATAGGCAAGGTGCTATACTACCGTTTCAACACAATGTCGCGGGCGACTTTTCCGCTTGGACCGAAGGGCTTTTGAGGCTTGCCGTTTAATTCGGCCTTGACGCCCCCGGCGTTCCCAAGAGTCAAGATGAATTGGTCCTGCCCCGTCCAATGGGCCCTTTCGCCCGGACGTAGGAGCGACTCCTGGGGACTCCCGTTGTCGATCTGCACGACGACCCAGCTCAACTCCGTGGCCTCCAAATCCAGGACGAGCTGACCGTCGCCACGATTCTCCATGGCGCCCATCGAAATTCCCGCCAAAGGGCCATCGCTACCGGAAGACGCCGGCGCAGTAGAGATTGTTTCAGATTCCGATCTGGACGCAGTGCCGACCGGTGCGGGAGGTTCTTGTCGTGATGGAGCTTCGACAGCCGCCTTGGGTGTCGCGACGGCTGGAGGCTCGGTCGGCTTCGGGACCTCTGCCGTCCGTTCTGGCTCACGGGTCGTTGAGGCCGGCGCCTCTTTCGCCGTTTGAGCCGTGCGTTTCGTCGTCGGGCCTGACTCCGAAGCCCCGCGCCGAAACACGGTCGATTGCTCTCGGCTCAGCAGGAAGATCAGCGTCAGCACGGAAATCCCGATGGCGATGGTCACCGCTTTCCGATTGGACTGACGCTTCCGATCCTCTTCGATCTGCCGGACCTTGAGACGTTCACGCTCATCCTGTTTCTCGTAAAAAGAACCGGCTGATTGAATAAAGCGGTGAATCGCATCTTCTTCATCCAAGCCCAGCGATCGGGCATAGGAGCGCACAAACCCCTTGGCGAAGACTTGGTCCGGCAACTTGGCGAAATTGCCGTCCTCAAGCGCCCTGACGAAATCCGTGCGAATACGGGTCTTGGACGCCACTTCGTCAACGGTCAACCCTTTGGTTTCTCGGACTTGTTTGAAGAATTCGCCAACCGACTCCATAGATCTCCTACTTTAGTCGTGTCAAGAGTTCCGCCGCTGCCGTCGCCAGCTCACCGCCCTTGTCCAAGGTGGCCACTTTCTTCAACGTCTCTCGGGCTCTCGTCGCATAGCCCAATTTCACGTATACCCGGCCGAGCTCGAGATGCGTCATAGCGGGTGGAACAGTGGGAGGGCTGGCAGACGCCGCGTCTTCCAGTGCCTCCATCGAGCCCTGAAGATCGCCCTGGTGGGCCAATGCGCGTCCGAGATGAAATCGAGCCAGATCCGGCGTCAGATAAAGCGGGTTTGCCAGAGCCTGCCGATAGGAGAGAACCGCCTCGTCCCACCGATCCTGATTGGCCAACACTTGCCCCAGATACGTGTGCGCTTCGGAGTAGGTTTCATCAATCTTGATCGCCGCGCGAAACTGCTCTTCTGCGTGGGACAACTTGCCCTGCAGGGCGTACACATGTCCCAGTGCGTATCGCGCCTCTTTATTGTTCGGATTCAACTGAACCGACTGCTGAAACGAGACGAACGCCTTTTGGCGATCCCCCGGAAGACTGGCGACGCCCTCTTGATAGTAGCCTTGCGATTTTTGCATCACCGCTTTGTCCGTCGCACACCCCATCACCATACCGACGAATCCTAAGCAGATCAGCGGACAAGATGTCCGCCTTCTCTGGAATGAGTCGCGTCCGGTCATGGCACATCCTCAAAATGCGTGAGCCGCTTGAACTCGGCGAACCGAGCTTGAATCTCTTTGTAATCCAGGATGCGCAATCGGTCAAGACTAAAGGATTCTACGGTAAATGACGCCATGACGCTCCCAAAGATAATGGCCTGCCTCATGGCTTCCGGAGACCGGTTTCCGGTGGCGGCCAAGTAGCCGAGAAATCCTCCTGCAAAGGTGTCTCCGGCGCCCGTCGGATCGCGGACGTCTTCGAGCGGAAACGCCGGCGCGCCGAACACCTGCTTGCCGTTGAACATCAGCACGCCATACTCGCCGCGCTTGACGATGAGATGCTTGGGGCCTCGTGACAGGATGAGCTTCGCCACCTTCACCAAGTTGGAATCCTGACCCAGCGCGCGCGCCTCGCCGTCGTTGATGATCAGAATGTCCACCTTCTCCAACACCTTCCACAGCGCGTCACGTTGGCCGCTGATCCAGAAGTTCATCGTATCGCAGGCCACCAACGCGGGACGTTTCACCTTGTTCAGGACGTCGAGCTGGAGTTCCGGATGGATGTTCCCCAGGAACAGCACCTCCGGCGCTCGATAGGCCTCCGGAATTTGAGGACGAAACGTTTCAAACACGTTCAGCTGCGTATCCAAGGTATGAGCTTCATTGAGCTGATGCGTGTATTCTCCCTTCCATCGAAAGGTCGCTCCGGGGCGCCGCTCAAGCCCGACGAGATCAATCCCCCGGCTTTTGAGAAACACGACGTGCTGTTGGGGAAAATCCTCTCCCACCACGGCGATGAGCGCAACCGAGGTGAAAAAGCTGGCCGCCGTGGAGAAATAGGTGGCCGACCCTCCCAGAATCTCGGTTCCCTCGCCGAACGGCGTTTTGACCGTATCAAGTGCGACCGATCCCACGACCAACAGTTTCCCCATGGTTAACGAACTCCTTTCTTCTTTGGCATCAGGGCACGGTCGATGAGCGGGCCCAGCTTCTTCCGAACCGCGGTGGGAATTCGGTTGGGCGCCGTTAAAATGGCATTGTCCAATGCCCGATGACAGGCGCAGTCTATCGGGTGGGCGAAAAAAGGCATCACCGCACGGAGGATCTGTTTAGCCAGCGCCACGTTACGATGCAGCGTCGCCAACACCGCCTCCACGGTGACCGCTTCTTCCGTCTCATGCCAGCAGTCATAGTCGGTGACCAGGGCCAACGTTGCGTAACAGAGCTCCGCCTCACGGGCCAGTTTGGCTTCCGGCATGTTGGTCATCCCGATCACATCGACGCCCCATTGCCGATAGAGCCGCGATTCCGCTTTGGTCGAAAACTGGGGGCCCTCCATGCAGACGTAGGTGCCACTGCGGTGTAATGTGGCACCGATTCGTTCTCCTGCCGATAGAAGCGCCTGCTGCAGTTCCGCGCAGATCGGCTCACCGAAGGCCACATGTGCCACGATTCCATTGTCAAAAAATGTCGAGACACGCCGTTTCGTCAGATCGATGAACTGGTCCGGCACCACGACGTGTCCCGGCTGGATCGATTCTTTCATGCTGCCGACCGCGCTGACCGAGATCACATGAGACACCCCGAGAGACTTGAGCGCGAAAATGTTCGCACGATAGTTGATTCCGCTCGGATTCAACAGGTGTCCGCGCCCGTGCCGTGAGAGAAAGGCGACTCGAATCCCTTCCAGCGACCCCACGGTAATCGCATCGGAAGGAGGCCCGAAGGGCGTACGCAGTCGGATAGATCGAGCGGAAGTAAGACCTTCGATATCATACAGCCCGCTTCCTCCGATCACCCCGACGGTCACTCGCTCATTCTGTTTGCTTCTCTTCATACCAATCCTTTTCCTAAAGAATTAAGGGGAAGTGGTTGATGCCCACAACTACGTTGCGACTGAATGTATTACGATCAAGAGGGCGCCGACGTCACCGCTCACTCCGTTCCCCGATGGCGAGAGGCGTCTCCCAAGGTGCTTGCCCCCACGCAGCGTCATGTGGCGGACAGGGCGCGAGTCGGCGCCTTCCGTGCCTTCGACATACCCTCTGCCGTACTATGGAGCCTCTGAGATTCACGCCGCAATGTATAGGGAGCAGGAGACGCGTCAACACCGCCGAGCGGGTGGGGCGGCAACGTCCTGCAAGAACAGGTGAGGCGGGCGTGTTCAACATCCTGCTAAGAGACGTGCTGCACCGCCGCAAGCGGGTTCTGTCGTCCAAGAGTACTCGCAAAATGATCGATGCATGCAATCACTCGCCCCGCTGTCCGCTCACACGGCTCGTGATCCTCGATCGACAGCCAGATGACTCCCGCTTCACTGCGAAACCAGGTCATCTGCCGTTTCGCAAAACGTCTCGTGTCACGCTTGAACCGACGCACCATTTCAGCGTAATCGCATTCCTGCGCCAGATAGGCGCCGACCTGGCGATAGCCGAGACCTTTCATTGAACCGAGTTCGCGTCCGTATCCCTGACCGAGCAATCGGCGGGTCTCTTCTACCATGCCGTGAGCCAGCTGCCAATCGATTCGTTCTTCAATCCTTCGATAGAGAATCTCCTTCCTCCGATCAAGACCTATCAGGAGCGTGGAAAACGGTGTCTCCTGAAACCCGTGTTCCGCTTGCACGGCGGACAGTGGACGTCCCGACAGCCGATAGACTTCCAACGCCCGCAGGATCTTCGATTCATCGTTCTGATGCAACCGTGCCGCTGTTTCTGGGTCGACGCGCATCAGCTCCGCATAGAGTCCTTGTCGTCCCTGTTCGTTTCTCAATTTTTTGAGATCCGCCCTGACAGACGAGTCCGCCTCAGGGGCGGGGCATAGCCCTCTCACCAAGGTGCGAATGTACAACCCGGTCCCGCCCACCACGAGAGGCAATCTCCCCGCACCGTACAAGCGTTCGATTTCAACCATCGCGACTCGCCGATACCAGCCGGTATTGAACGCTTCGCTGGGGTCAACCAAATCGACCAGTCGGTGCGGCACTTCCTGACGTTCCTCGGCGGTGGGCTTATCGGTTCCGATGTCCATCCCACGATACACTTGGCGGGAATCCGCCGTCAGCACCTCGGTCTCGAAGTGCTTGGCCACGTGTATCGCAATCCGGCTTTTACCGACGGCGGTCGGACCGAGGAGTACGATTAAGGGACGGTAGTGGCGCAACAGGTCTGGGTGCATGTTGACGTGAACGGTTCCGAGCCGACGATCCACCCGTCCGCCGGAATCGAGTCTCTCCCCTGCATCCATACAGAACGCGGTACTCGCCCCTTTATCGGCGTGGTCGCGTCGCGCAAGGCTTTTACCAACCGGCTCGTCCGAACATTTTCTCCAGGTCGGTGATGCTGAGTCGGAACGACGTTCTCCGCCCGTGTGGGCAGGTCGTGATCCCCCCTTCGGCACGCCAGTCCTCGACCAGCGCCTTGATTTCTTCCGATTTCATCGAACGTCCGGCTCGAACCGCGCCATGGCACGCCAATGATGCCAAGACCGGCCGCACTCTCGCCTCAAGACCAGGGGTACTGTCCCACTGATCGAGATCATCCATGAGGTCCTGAAGAAACGTCGTCGGATCGATTTTGCCAAGTCCGATCGGAAGCGCTCTGACCAAGGCGGTGCAGGAACCAAAGGGCTCGATTTCCAACCCCAGTTGCTGAAGATCCTTCTGGTAGCGTTGAAGCAACGCCGCTTGAGGCGGCGGCAGTTCGATCGGATCCGGAATCAGCAAGGGTTGGGCCTGAATGCCTCGGGTCGTCCAGGCCCGATACAGTCGTTCAAATAGGACCCGCTCATGGGCCGTGTGTTGATCAATCACCGTCAAATCGCCTCCGACTTGCACGATGAGGAATGTCCGGTTGATCTGCCCCAGTGCGACCACCTCCGTGGACGGTGTTTGGGCATAGGACTCTCCCGCCTCGTTCACCAACGGCAATTGGGTTTCGGCGTTCGGCCGGGGGACCATTGATTCCGCGTTCGCGGATTCGGTCGAATGGAGCGTTGTCACGCTAAAATCCGTCGTCCGCGGCACGGAGGCTCCTGTATATGGACTGTTCTCCCGCTCATCCCATTTTCCGCCGCTCAAAGCCTCGCGAACCGCTCGCCGGACAAGCTGGTGAATCATCTCGTTGTCCGAAAATCTCACTTCCCGTTTGGTCGGATGGACATTCACATCGAGACGATCCGGGTCAATGTCCAAAAACAACACGAATCGCGGCTGGGTTCCTTTGGCAAGGAAAGCCCCATAGCCTTCCCCGACGGCATGGGATACGGCGACGTTGCGCACAGAACGGCGGTTCACAAACAACTCTTGTGGGATGCGACTGGGTTTGGCATGGACGGCATCCACAATGAACCCGCTGAGATGAGCCCCGGGGATCGAAGCCTTGACCCGAAGGCAGTGATCGAAAAAGGCACGCCGATAAACCTGGACGATCCGATCGTCATCCGACGGGACGGACGGGTAATTGAGGATCTCTTGGGCGTTGTGCGTCAAGCGGAAATGGATGGACGGCCAGGCGAGCGAGGCTTGTTGTACGACGCGGCTGATGTGCAGAAATTCCGTAAGCGTCGACTTCAGAAACTTTTTCCGGGCCGGCTGATTATGGAACAACTCGGCCACTTCGATGCGTGTTCCCCCTATCGGAGGAGCTTCCGCAACCCTCCCGATCCTTCCCGCGACCACCTCCAACTCGGTCCCGACTTCGTCAAGACGAGTGGCCGTCATCAGCCGAACATGGGCCACGGCGGCGATGCTCGGCAACGCCTCTCCTCGAAAACCCATTGTTCGGATGGACCAGAGATCTTGATCGGTCCGAAGCTTGCTCGTGGCATGCCGCTGAAAAGCACGCGGGGCATCGTCCCGACTCATGCCCTCCCCGTCATCGCTCACCCGAATGAAGGCGAGACCTCCTTCCTTCACGTCGATCGTGATGGATCGACTTCCCGCATCAATGCTGTTCTCCAAGAGCTCTTTGACGACCGCCGCCGGCCGTTCAACGACCTCTCCCGCAGCAATGCGACCGATGACCTCGTCCGGAAGAACACAGATCTTGCCACTGCCGTCGGCTCTCAGCACGGCACGATGCTCCTCATAAGAAGCAAGGAGACGGTGACGAGGCGGGACGTCGCCACACGGCGAGGATCATCGGATCTCGGCCAACTTATGCTTCGCCAGCTTCGATTCGTCCGATGAAGGGAATTCTTCGAGCACACGCTTCAGATTCTTTCTCGACTTGCCGAGATCACCGGTCTCGGCCGTCGCCAAACCAAGCTTATAGAGCGCTGCGGGAACCTTTTCGTTTCCCGGATATTCCGCCACAAGATAGTCGAATGTTTGGATGGCCCGCCCGTATTCTCTCAGGTTATAATAGGATTCTCCCAACCAATATTGGGCGTTCGGCGTGAGCGACGTACCGGGAAAATCTTTGATGAACCGTTGAAACCCTGCGACCGCCAGCTCGTATTTTCCGCTGAGGTAATCATTGTACGCCAGATTGAAGGCGGACGTGGGCGTGATGCCGGACACCGCCACTGTCGGTTCCATTGACGGTGTCTGTTTGACTGTTTTGGATACGCGCGGCTCGGTCAAAGACTCCGACTTGGCCGCAGCCTGACTGGCGGTCTCTTCCAGCTTCGCCAATCGATTTTCAAGTTTTTGAAAGCGAGCCGCCAAGTCGTCGAATCGAGATTTCACCGGATCCGAGTCTTTGGTCCTTTCAACGGCATCCAATCGGCGCATCACGGCGTCCACCCGCTGATGATCTTGGTCCTGCGTTTTCGAGATGGTCGAGAGCTGATTGCGCATTTCCATGAAATCGGCATGTTTGGCACAGCCGGCAAGCATGACCGTCGACGCCAACAAGGCAGAACCGGAGACGAGTGTACGGACACACATGTTTTTACCTCACCTCCTTGAGTTGAGCCAGTTTGTCCGAGGCCTTTCCCGCTTCGGGGCTTTTCGGATAGAGTGTGACTACCTGCTTAAAGGCAGACGATGCTCGTTTTCGATCTTTGAGCGCCAAATACGCGTACCCCTTCTTTAAGATTGCCGCAGGTACCTTTTCGCTACCGGGATAGTCGATTTCCACCTTATCATACGCATCGATCGCTCGCTGAAACTCTTTCTTCCCAAAGTACGATTCTCCCAGCCAAAAGCGTGCGTTCGGTGCAAGGTTGGAGTTCGGATATTCCTCGAGAAATCCGGCGAATCCTTGCCGAGCACCTTCCAAGTCTCCGTCCCGAAACAAGCCTAATACCCGTTCGTAGCGAATTCGATCAGGCGGATCAGGGCTCGCCTGAGCCGGTTCCGATTTCAATGCGTCTTGAGGTGGAACGATGGTTGAAGGCCCTTCCGCTCCCCCATCCGACATGGACTCGTTGGGCCCGGGCGCGGAGTGTTGCGTCGGCTTGTGAGCCTGTTGCAGGGTCGCAGACCTATTGGACACCTGTTCGAGAGTTTTCGCCAGAGTCTCGATTCGGCTGTCCTGCTCGTCCAGGCGAGCCGTGACTTTTTTTCCGACCGCTTCGAGGGCCTTCGTAATCGACACCACGCTTCGGTTGACATCCTCGGCATGAGTCGCGGTGGTTTTGGAATCAGTGTCAATCCTGGCGGAGAGATGCTTCGCGGTCTGCTCCTGCTCACCGACCCGATCATGCAGCCCCGTCAACGCCTCCCGAAACCCGGTCAGTGCTTGATTGTATTGCGCGAACTTCTGGGAGATCTGTTCGATCTTATTCTGGTGTTCCGCCAACTCCTTTTGGTGTGCCTCCAGCTTGAGATCGACGCGTTTGGCCAACCCCTCGTTCGTGCGTTGGACCACGTCGATGACCTCCTTCTTCAACGTCTCCATGGCCTTCGACAGCTCGTCGAGCCGGGCCGACACCTTTGCGTCCTGCGTCTCAAAGCTCTTCTGCATCCACAGGTACCGTGTACTGCTGTCGGTCTCGAGCTTGGCGGCCAACTGCTCCAGTCTCTTTGTCTGCTGCTCCAACTGGGCCGATCGATGTTTGAAATCTTCCTGTTTGTTTTGGAGTTCCCGGGCCTGGTGCAGGGCCTTTTCCAATTCTCCTCGCAGTTGCGGGAGTTCATGTTCGCGTAAAGTTGAAATTTCTTGGCTCTGCCTGGCTCTGGTCTGGGACAACTGCTGCTGAAGATCCTTTTCAGCTTTTTTCAGATCAGACTGCTGCGCGACACATCCCGGCAACAGGAGCCCGCCCATGGCGATACCCAAGAGCACACCCGTGCTGGTTCGTAGTTGAGACATCATGTTCTGAGATCCAAACGATCGCCTATAATCGGGCCCGTTCAGGTAAGCGCGTTATTTCCCCGTCTTCACGACGAGATGTCCACGGCGATTCTGTGAGTAACAGGATTCCGAATGTTCCGTGCAAAAAGGACGCTCTTTCCCGTACGAGACGACCGACAAGTGGGCAGGAGACACTCCCAGTTCGACGAGATAATTCCGCACGGCCTTCGCACGCTTTTCACCCAGCACCAAATTATAGGCCGACGTGCCCCGTTCGTCACAATGTCCTTCGATTTTCAGCTGTGAATTCGGGTTCGATCTGGCCCATTCCGCATTGCCGGCCAGGGCGTGCCTCCCTTCATCGGTGATCGAAAAACTGTCGTAGGCGAAAAACACATCCCGCAGTCCGGCCCTCACCGACGCCACCTGTTCCGCACGAATTTCCGCCAACTGCCGGGACGCCGCGCCGGAATCGGCCTTGGCAATCATCGCGTTGGAGTGGCCGGCACCGCCGGGACCACCCGAATTGCCGGCATTCCCACCGAGCCGTTCTTCAGAAGGATTACGATCCAACCCTCGCAGGCCGCTTGACTCGTCACGCCCGGAGAACGACGTATCGGGAAAGTTGGAGCTCGTGCCTTCTTTGGCGCTCCCTCCTCCCCGAGCCATTTCTTCTTGTAACGCTTGGATATCGCCTCCGGATCGAACCGCCTTCTTCGAGCACGCTGGAATTCCCAGTACAATGAGACCAAGAATCAACGGCAAGTAGCCGGCTGGTAACTTTTTCATTGGGTTCCTTCCCTCCTTCAGAATGTCATCCCTTTTTCTTACAGCCTAGGACGATTGCCGTCAATGCCTTCCTGGAAATTTACAGTGCCGGGGACCAGGACGGTGCGCTATTGTGCGTACCGGTGAACGTAATGCGCTCCAGATCTTTCCCGTCCGCGTTGATCATGTAGATCTGACTCTTGCCTTCCACCGTCGAGCTGAAGACAAGATGCCGTCCGTCCGGGGACCAGGACGGAGAATCGTCCACTCCCAATCCTGTCGTGATCTGCAGACGCTTCTGACCATCGGGGGTGATCACGCAGAGCTTGTATTCTTTTTTGGGAGTCCGACACACATAGGCGATCAAATTGCCTCGAGGAGACCAAGCGGGCGCCGCATTGTAGTCTCCATCGAAGGTCAATCGACGCACATTGGAGCCATCCGCACTCATGAGGAAGATTTGAGGTCCACCGCTCCGATCGGATGTAAAGGCGAGCTCCCGGCCCGATGGAGACCACGAGGGCGACAAGTCGCCGGCCGCATGCGTGGTCAGTCGTTGAACGGCTTTCGTCTTGGTGTCCAAACGATACAATTCGGAGTTGCCTTCATGACTCGACGCGTAGGCCAGTGAACTTCCGTCTGGAGAGAGCGTCGGAGTGATATTCAATCCTCCTTGGGCAACGAGCGTCCAGCGCTTGCCCGTGGCCAGCTCAATCATGTCGATATCCTGGGTGTTTCGATTGCGATAGGTGGTGAAGACCAAAAACCGGCGATCCGGCGACCACCGAGGCATCAGGTTCAAGAATCCGTCGGCCGTCAACTGACGAGGATCGTACCCATCATAGTCCATCACGAACAATTCGCGAGCGGAACCCAACTCGGAGACATAGGCGATCTTCGTTCGTGCGATTCCCGGCTCCCCCGTATAACGAAACACCAACTCATCCGCAAACCGATGAGCCATGAGGCGGGCGACCGATGTCGAGCCGACATATCGTTTCCCGCCCACGACTTCATTGCTGCCCGCATCATACACGTACCCATCCATGTTGAGATCGGCGTCCTTACCTCCACTCTTGATTCCCGCTTTCCCCCACACGATGACCGACACCCCATTCTCCGCGGCTTGCTTGAAGGAGGGATCAGCCTCTGTTCCGAGTGAGCCGACTTTGATTCCGATGCTCGGCAAATCGACGAGCGTAAACACCAATGAGCGCCGCACGTCCGCCTTGAGCACCTCCTCGATGCGCGTGCCTAGTTTCACACGTCCTTCGGGTGACTCCGCTCCACCCACATTTTCGATCCCGACGATCCCGAGTGGAATCTTTTGAAAATCCTGTCTGGTCGCCTCGAGAAACACGTCGGCGGCACCGGATTCGATGATCCACGCGACACCGATTGATACACAGACACTGACGAACACAACGGCTCGAAACGTCATGGGTTTATCCTTGCGGCTCTCCGACGGTAAAAGTGAAATGGGCGTCAAAATACGGATCCGTGATCTCTGAAGGAAACACAGGTAATGGGTTGGCGCTGAGCACCGCTCGTTTCCCAGCTAAATCATAGTACTCGTTTCCTGAAGATTGCTCGATCGCGACGCCGGTGACCGATCCGTTCTTATGGAGTCTGAACTGAACGACAACGACATAGGCTTGGCCGGTCAGATCCAGTGGCGGAGCGTTCCACGCATTGCTGATTCGCTGCCGCACGAGCGCAAGGTACGCATTGGATCCCGGAGCGATCCCGGGAACCTTCAATGTGGTGTCGACCGCCTTGACGCTCGGTACCTTCGCCTCAATCTGAGGGGCGGGTTTTGACGGGACGTCCACAGGAGGCACGGCTTTGGGCACCTCAAGCTTTTTGATTCGCTTCAGCTCTTCGTCCAATTCCCTCGTCACGTCGTCCGCCAACGATGAAGACTGAGCAGAAGCCATCAGCTTTTTTTGCGGGGCGTCCTTGGTGTCCGCGACAACCGGCACATCGGGAAGCTTCATCATCACGGGTGATTTTCGTGGCTTGTCCTCCGGGCTGATGTCGCCTCGCTTTGGAGCATCCGGAGGCAACTCAATATCCTTCATGATGTCGTGCATGAGATCATTCGACGATTTTGCCGGAGCCACGGGAGTAGGAGGAGGCGCGGCCGTCACCGGAGGAAGGGACACAGGCGCCGCTTTCACAGGAGCGGCCACAGCAGGAGCAGATTTAGGCGATTCACTGGGTTTGGCTTGCTCAACTGACTTGGGAGACGCAACGGGTTTGGGCGGCTCGATTGCTTTGGATGGCTCGATAGGCTTGGTCGGCTGCACCGGCTTGGGTCGTTCTATCTCTTTCTTGATCGGCTGACTTTTTTGGGGTTCAACGGACTTCTCCGGGAGAGTCGACAAATTTGCGAGTGAAATTTCAATGGATGCCAGCGGCCGTTCGCCCTGCCGCGGCAGTCGCACCCAGGCCACCATCGCCAGTATGCCGACATGGAGGATGAGAGAAACGATGACGGCAAAGCCCAAGCGACGAGCCAGTGTCGCCTGCCATTCATCATCCGAGCCCATGTCGGCTGATGCCCAAGCCTGCACCGTGGACCTTATCATCCTACTGGTTGTGTTGAGATGGCGTTCCCTCGCTGATGCGTTCGGGTCCGGTGGTAGGATCGGTCACCATGCCGAGTTTCTCGATTCCGGCTTTTTTGACTCCGTCCATCACCTGAACCACAATTCCATATGGCACGTCACGGTCGGCGCGCAAATACAACGAGACATCCGCATGCTCGTCTTTCATCATACGTAGCTTCCGTTCCAGTTGAGCGACGCTCACCTGATCTTTGTCGAGATACAAGCGTTGATCCTTTTCGATCGTCAACACGGCTCGGATCTCCGGCTTGATCGTATTCGACGCCGAAGTCGGCAACTTGATATCCATGCCTCGATAGAGCATCGGCGCCGTAACCATAAAGATCACCAGCAGCACGAGTACGACGTCCACGAGCGGGATGACGTTGATCTCCGCCAAAAATCGGCGTTGTCTCGTCTCGAAGATCATGCCTTCGCTCCCACGGGAACCGGAGCGACAGGTTTGGTTTGAGTAGGAACCAAGGCCAGAAGCTCTACCACGACCGAATCCATGTGCATCGCGGCGCGTCTGATCCGGACGAGAAAATAATTATAGGCGATGACAGCAGGAATCGCCGCGAATAATCCGGCGGCGGTCGCGATCAGCGCTTCGGAAACACCGGGAGCCACCGCCGCAATGCTGGCCGTGCCTTGGGTGCCAATCTCTCGGAACGAGTCGATGATTCCCATGACCGTTCCCAAGAGGCCTACGAACGGACAGATATTTCCGGTCGTCGCGAGGAACGGGAGAAATGATTCCAGTTTGGCAATTTGCCCTTGCGCAAGATGGGCCGCCGTCTTCTCCATCACATGCCGATCATATGCGACGGACCCGTTTTCATTCACTTCGGTGGGGATGTAGCCGATCCGTTGGATAACGGTGTGAAAAATCTTGGCGCAGGGACTTCCCAAGGTCAGTTGCGCATGCCGCGCGACTTCTTCCACATCCCGGGCACGCAGCAATACGTTCATAAAATGCCGATCCTTTTTATCCGCGGTGCGAAACGAAGCCAATTTGTAGAAAATGATGGCCCACGAGGTGATCGAAAAGCAGACCAGGAGCAAGAGGACCACCTTGGACACGATCCCGAGCGACAGAATGACTCCCAGTGGGCCGGCTTGAAACATACGAGTCTCTACTCCCTCTCCTCAGCGCACATGGCGTCTTGGCAAAATGGATTGTACCAAACTCTGAAGAAAATGGCGGGGCCGACGGGATTTGAACCCGCGACCTCCAGATTGACAATCTGGCGTCCTAACCAGGCTGAACGACGGCCCCGCAAAACTAATGATGGCGGAACAGCAGCACGACAAGACGAAATCGTTGGTCGCCGATCAATTCCTGCGTGTAGGAACAGATCCTCCGCACGGCAAGCACACTTCCTGTCTCTGCGTACCACATGCTTCTGGATGGTAGGCGGAACAGGGATTGAACCTGTGACCTCTGCCTTGTAAGGGCAGCGCTCTTCCAACTGAGCTATCCGCCCGTTTTTCTTGGCAACCCCGCGGAGGGTATCAAGTCCATACTTCCTTGTCAACGGGTTCGCGTCCATTCGTACGGTGTCGCAACATCGTGATCTCGACCTATTTCAAACGCTTCATCGCAAACGCTTCATCGAATGTTCCGCGCGGGCCTGTCGTCGCCCCAGCTGTCTTGGAAAATATCGGCGATGGATATGCTTTAGCCGGGTGCCTTCCACATGTGTATAGATTTGAGTCGTCGCAATATCCGCATGACCCAACATGGATTGAACGACTCGCAGGTCGGCTCCCCCCTCCAGCAGATGGGTGGCGAACGAATGCCGGAGCATGTGCGGTGAGATCGGCTTGGCAATACCGGCGCGGCGTGCTCGCTGTAGAAGGAGCTTCCAAAATGCCTGCCGCGTGAGCCCTCGTCCTCGCCGGGTGATGAATAAGACTCGGGACGATCGTCCTTTGAGAAGAACCGGCCTCACCTGTGCCACGTAATCGACCAGCATCGCGACCGCCGTCTGTCCGATCGGGACGACTCGCTCCTTGGCCCCTTTTCCCACGACTCTGACACAACCCACGTTCAGGTCAATCTGCGCGAGGCTGAGTCCCACGAGCTCGGATACACGAAGCCCCGCCGCATACAGCAGTTCCAGCATCACGCGGTCACGTTGATCCTCGGCACGATCGCGAATCGGCAACTCCAGCAACGCCGTCACTTCCCGTACCGTCAGCGTCTTCGGGAGCCGAACCGGTCGACGTGCCGTCGACAGGTCACGGAGAGGATTGGTCTCCACGTGGTTTTCCCGAACCAGAAAGCGATACCACCCTCGAATTGCCGAGAGGAGACGGGCAATGGACGAAGTTGCGAGAGCTTCTTGCTTGAGTGACGCGAGAAACGACCGTATCGTGTGGGAGGGAACGGAGTCGCTGATAGCGAGTCGATGCCGGCCTAAGTAGCGCTGCAGGCGGAGCAGATCGCGCCGGTACGATTCCAGCGTATTGGTCGACAGCCCGCCTTCGATCCGCAACTCGCTGAGATACCGTTCAAGAAGTGGATCCAGCGATGGTGATCTCGGTTCAGCCATGGCCGTGGGATGGCGCACTATAGCCGACTCTCTTCATCGGCACAATGATGTCACCGTGGTTCTCCTTGACAGGCCGCACTCTTTCCGATACTAGTCTGCGTACGGCCTACCCGCCGATCGAATGTAATGCTCCCCTACTCGCAACATTCTTCTTCCAGCTCCGTACGGTCGTCCTTGATGGTCGCGATGGCGCTTGCACTGATGATCGTCCTCGGTCTTCTGCCGACTCAATCGAGCCGGGCGGAAGCGGCGGATCCCGTAAAAGTCCTTCCTCCCAATCCGCCGGTTCTGAACCAGGCCAAGCACCTGATCGAGAAAGGCGACCCGGAATCCGCAGCCACGGTCCTGCGTCGATTCTTGACCACGACGCCCCCGGCTGAACACCTCGATGATACGTATCTGCTGCTTGGTGCGGCCCTCTACGGCACGAAAGAGTACGGAGAAGCGCTCCGCTATCTCAACCAGCTTCAGACCGATTTTCCCGAATCCGACCTCGTGGACCGCGGCAAACTCATGTCGGCCCGCACCCATGTCGCGATGGGCAACATCGACCTGGCCTTACCCTTGCTGACCCAGGTACGGACGACGGCAACCGACGACACCACCAAACGCGAAGCCCAGCAGCTCACCGCGGAAGCGTTGGCTCAAAAGAAGGACTATGTCCGAGCCATCCACATCCTGCTGGAGGGCATGGCCGGCAGCTCCGACGCTCAGATGACGGAGACCCGGGAACAGATTCGCCAATTCATCACAGAAAAGCTGGACAAAAAAGGATTGACCCGAGTACGGGATGCCTATCCGCGTTCCTATCCCGGCGACCTCGCGTCTCTTCGACTGATCGACTACTACGTCGGACGAGGCGAAGATCATTTGGCCGAACGAGAAACTCGGCATTTTCTCGCGGCGTTTCCCGCTCATCCCTCCGTCCCGAAGGCCACCGAATCGCTGGAACTCATCAAGTCGAGGTTGAAGGCCAACCAATATTTTATCGCCGCCGTCCTTCCGTTGTCGGGGCACTTGTCCGCCTTCGCCAACGACGTCTTGGAAGGAATTCAATTGGCGGTGGAGCGCGCGCGCGAGCAGCCCGGCACGCCTTCTGTAGGGCTGATCGTGAAGGATCAAGATGCCGACCGACCGAGTTTCTTAGATGATCTTTCGACGCTACTCCGTGATGACCGACCGCTCGTCGTCATCGGTCCCATGTTATCAAAGAACCTGCCGGCCATGGCCGAAATGGCCCAAAAGACAAGAGTCCCGCTCATCACACCCGCGGCAACACTTCCCAACGTTCGCCGGTTGGGCACCTATCTCTTCAGTACATCGCTGACTTATGCCATGCAGGCCGAGCGCATCGCGGCCTACGCGGCGAAAGAACAGGGCTATCGGCGATTTTGCATTCTCCATCCGGACACCGTCTATGGTCGGGAACTGGCTCGGCTCTTCGCGCAGGAGGTGCGTCGACTGGAGGGTGAAATCATTGCCACCGAATCGTTCAAGGAAGGGGAAACCGATTTTGGGCCGCAGATCCAACGGCTCAAGGCCGAAGACTTGAAGAAGTATGGGCTGGCGGTTCCGGTTGACATACCACGCTCCTCCGGCAAACCGCTCGGCCGAAACGAAAAGCGCGTGCTCTATACTCCGGGGTTTGACGCGATCTTCATTCCCAGTCGTTCGCACGAGATCGGCCTTCTCGCCGCGCAGCTCGCGTATCATGACGTCAAAGTTCCGTTGCTGGGCACCAACGGCTGGAACTCACAGGACTTCGCCCGCACCGCCGATCGAACCGTCGACGGCGCGACGTTCGTCGACGGTTTCTTCGCCGACAGCCCGCATCCCGCCGTGCAGGAATTCGTGCAGCGATACCACAAGCGTTTTCAATCGACCCCATCGCTCTTCACCATGCAGGGCTATGACGCAGCCCGAGTCGTCCTTGAAGGGGTCCGTCACGGAGCGACATCCGGCGAGGCGCTCCACGAATTCCTCATGACACAGCGCAACTTGCCGACGCTGGCCGGACCGGGCGCTTTCGGCCCTGACGGCACCCTGCACCGGCCACTCTTTCTTCTGCAGGTGAAACAGGGTAAGTTTGTGCAGTTGGACTGATCGCGCATGAACTCCCTTTCACAGATTCTGCACACCATCTCCTACATGGGGCTTCCGCTGTTGTTCGCAATGGTGCTTCATGAATATGCCCATGGTTGGATGGCGGAAAAATGCGGCGATTCGACCGCAAAACGCGAAGGACGGCTCACCCTCAATCCACTCGCCCATATCGATCCATTCGGCACCGTCATACTCCCGCTGATCTGTTTGATGCTGCCCGGAAGCTTTCTGTTGGGCTGGGCCAAGCCGGTTCCGATCGACCCTCGGAACATGCATCAGCCTCGGCGAGACATGGCGCTGACGGCTGCGGCCGGCCCGGGGATGAATCTGCTGCTCGCCGTCATGAGCGCCTTGCTCTTGGCGACGCTCCTCACGATCGAACCGACCTTGACGCTCCGTCAGGCCGCCGACGCAGACGCTTCATCAGGCCTCTTTGCAACCATGTTTTTACGTCCGATCGCCGTGATGGCGCTGTATTCCGTGATGATCAATGTGTTTCTCGCTTTGTTCAACCTGCTTCCGATCCCACCGCTTGACGGCGGCCGGATCCTGACGGCAATCCTGCCGCCCAAACCGGCCATGGCGTTGGCACGACTGGAGCCCTATGGCATGTTCATCTTGGTGGGTCTCATCGTGTTCGATAAAGAACTGGGGGTTATCCACATGATTACCGGAACCTTTGCCAGGGGTCTGTCCGGCACAATCCTGTCCACGGCGCTCAGCCTTCGTCCTGGAGTCTCAGAATGATTCCATCACGCAGGCGCGTACTCAGCGGCATGCAGCCTAGCGGTCTCATGCATCTCGGCAACTATCTCGGCGCCTTGGAAAATTGGAAGGTCTTGCAGGAACAGTATGATTGCTTTTTCTTCGTCGCCGATTGGCACGCCTTGTCGACGAATTACGCCGATACCAGCCGCATTCGGACGTTCGTACGCGAGATGCTGATTGATTGGCTCGCCGGCGGTATCGACCCGGAACGTTCTACCATCTTCATCCAATCTCGTATTCCCGAACACGCCATCCTACACCTCCTGCTCTCGATGATGACACCCGTCTCATGGCTGGAACGCAACCCGACGTACAAGGAAAAACAAGAAGAGATCAAAGAGAAAGATCTCACCACCTATGGGTTTCTGGGGTACCCGGTTCTGCAGGCCGCCGACATTCTGTTGTACAAGCCGGATTTTGTGCCGGTGGGAAAAGATCAATTGCCCCATCTGGAACTGACGAGAGAACTCGCCCGGCGATTCAACGACATCTATAGAACCACCGTATTTCCGGAACCCAAGGAACACCTGACCAAATTTCCCAAGGTGGTCGGAACCGACGGCCGGAAAATGAGCAAAAGTTACAACAATACGATCAACCTCTCGGACACCGAGCCGGTCGTCCGCCAGAAACTCAAGACCATGGTGACTGATCCGGCGCGTGTGAGGCGCACCGATCCCGGCAATCCGGACCTCTGTCCCGTCTACGAATTCCATAAGATCTATTCTTCTCCGGCGATTCAGGATCAGGTCAATACCGACTGCCGGACCGCCGCGATCGGCTGTATCGACTGCAAGAAGCTCGTCGCGGATCGTATGGTGGAGCAGTTGGCACCGATCTGGGACAAGCGCGCCAAGCTCACGCAAGAGCCGTCCCGCGTCGACGAGATCGTGGAGTTCGGCAGCAAACGAGCGGCTACGGTCGCCGGTGCGACGCTCCGCGAAGTGAACGAGGCCATGAAAATCTAACCCGACTCCTCCTCTTCCGTCCTCCTCTGCAGGATTTGCGAATCCGCTAGAAGAACCAGCCGCTCAATGGAAGAATGCCTCGCAGGAGACCTATCGGCGAGGGAGATCGTTATGGCGCATGGAATGGTTCGGTTACGGCTAGAGCGTATGGCGCTTCTTTTTGGACTGGTGTCGCTGGCTGGCTGCGGCACTTGGTGGCATGGCGACCATCAGTCCGTCACAATTTTCACGACACCACTCGATGCTCAGGTCGTGGTCGACGACCGCGTCCAGTTGCTGGCGCCGGGGACCGTCTCTCTCAACCGAAAAGAAGACCACCAGGCCGTCATCACCAAAGAGGGGTATGAGCCAAAGACCATGCCCCTCACACGAACCTGGTCCTGGTGGGTGGTCGGCGACATCTTCGGCTGCGCGGTTATCTTTGCACCAGCCTGCATCTCAACCGATAAAGACAACGGCGGCTATTACTCCTTCGACGATAAGATCTACGTAACATTAAAACAGACATCAGCTGACGCCACTGCTCCGTCAAATTAGCGCACAGGAATTTACAGCTCCCTCCGGTGTACTTCTGATACTCAACCGCGATCGCACAAGTAGATGTAGTGCGCCATTCCTGTGATCGAGCAGACGGTCATGACATGAAACTTTTCAAGACCCTACCACCGCTCGTTCGAGGAGGAGCTTCAGCCACTGAGCGAGCAGCTGCGACCGCTTGTATCTTCCCCTCAATGTTTGAGAAAGATCTCGGCATCCTTCCCATAGGTCCGAGGGGTCTGCGCGATATCGCTACTTATGTTATGGTGTCGTGCTCTGCAAACCGTCTTTCTATGGGAACAAGACATGACTCAGACCTGGTACCATCTGGTGGCGCTAATGATCAGCCTATTCGTCACATCTTCTGCGTGGTCGGGCGTCGGCCCGCCCTGTGACAAGTATCCATCCGTGAAGCAATCACGCTGTGCCGAGATCTGGAAAGAGCTCAACAAGGAAGACGGACCGATCATCGCACAGTTCGGACTCGATCAACAAAAACGGCGCGATGAAGGAAAGATCAACGCCCAGCAACATCTCGCCGAGAACATGAGCTTCATCAAACAATCCACTGAAAAGCGGATCGAGCGTCTCAGAGAGCGCATGATCAAGGAATGAGCTCCCTTATAATTCCGTGCCCTTTTCTTTCTCCGGCACTTTTCCGGCCGATTCCAGCAAATCGCGCCCCACAAGAATCGGCGCCTTGAAATGCATGGCCAGCGCGATGGAGTCCGACGATCGGCTGTCGAACACCTTCGTCTGATCTTTAAATGCCACGGTCAACGCTCCATGGTATGTGCCGCCCTTCAGCGTAATGACCGTCTGCGTCACCTTCCCTCCATAGGCATCCAGGATCGTGTGCATCAGATCGTGCGACATCGGCCGAGGCAGCTTTTCCCCGTTCAGGGCACTCTGTATTGAGAGGGCCACCGTGAGATCGACGAAGATGGAGATGGTTTTGCCTTCAGCTTGCAGTAATACAACGGGACCATGGTCCGACATACGGACCTTCACCTCGGCGATTTTCACGGAATCAGAGTTGGACCGAGGGAACCCTTCGGCCGGGGCAATGAATTGAACCGGCACAAACCCGAGCAGCGCAACGAGCACTACCAGCTTGTATGGAGCCATGGTCCCTCCCCATGCGGTCACACACGGATAAACTGATTCGATTCTTTTTCTATACCGATGGCGGTGTCAGGCCCATGACCGGTGACAACCGTAGTAGCCTCATCCAGGGTATAGAGCCGCTCGCGAATCGATTCCTCGATGGCTTCGAAGTTCCCTCCCCATAAGTCGGTCCGACCGATACTCCCTCGGAAGAGCGTGTCTCCGGCCAACAGAAGTTGATCGTTCGGCACATGAAAACTCATCGACCCAGGCGTGTGGCCGGGCGTATGAAGCGCCACGACCGGCACCTGCCCGATCATCAACTTTTCCTCATCCGCCAGCCAATAGTCCGGCGGCAGGGCCGGCACATAGGAGACCCCGAAGACCCGGCATTGCAACTCGAGGTTGTCCCAGAGTTGGAAATCGTCCTGATGCAGGCAAATCGCCGCTCCGGTCGCCTTTTTGATCTCGCTGGACGCGAGAAAATGGTCGAGATGGGCATGCGTATGCAGGATGTGGCTGACCGTGAAGCCCAGTTGGCGCACTTCATGGAGTATCCGCTCCGGTGCGCCGCCGGGATCGATCACGACCGCCTGTTTCGTAGCCGGATCCCCGATGATCGAGCAGTTACAGCCGAGGGGTGGAACCGAGAAGGTCTTCCGGATCAAGGCCGTCACAATAGAGGCATGCTACCGCCCAGCGAGCTGAAAGCGCAAGCCGGGGACGGTCCTCCTCCCTCTGCGCTACCGTGAACGATCCAGGCAATCTCCGTCCGGCAAACTCCGTCTTTTCATGTCGTTGTCGATGAGCCATTATACGTATACCGAGTCCCACGCCGATCCGCTCTGCCGAATCCTCCCCACCCATACGGGAGCACCGGCAATTCTTTCGATTCAGACCGGGCCCTGGCTGGAACAATCCATTTCGGCACGCCTTCTCAGGTCTTGGAGAGGAGGAGTCCGCCTTTACGACGGACCGTACCGGCCCTAGTTCTCAACTGAACAGGGCAACAAGATACGGCCGAATACCACATGGACAAGTTGAGCTGAACTGTAGATAATCCCACGTAACTCTACCGGGAGGACTATCGCGTGCGCAATGAAATGATCGGTGATCCATGGGGACTCGGCATCTGGGCTCTGTTGTTGGTGATGACCGCCGGCTGTATCCCGGACGACAATCCGGTTCGTGCCGAGAATGAATCACTCAAAAAACAAGTCACCAAGCAAGAATCCCTCCTCAGCTCCCTGCTGGACGGCAATAAGGTCATGCAGCAACAAATCGATCTCCTCAATCAAGAACTGCGGGACGCAAAGAGCACCACGGATGCCACGAAAGCGGAAGCCAAACACCAGATCGAGCAACTGGAGCTGCAGCTGGCCGAGACGAAACGCATGATCGCCACCCAAATGACCGAATCGCTCAAAGTCGAAGAAAAAGGCGCCCAGTCCGATACACTGCCTCGCCCGATGCCGACTGTGGCCAAGATCGTGGAGGACGCACTGGCCCGCAACGGTTATCACCTCAAGGTCAGCGTCAAGACGGATCAGCGTGCCGTCTATGTGACGGAGCGCAAGATCTCCAATCCTACTTCGCTTGAAATGACGGGCTCGCGAAATCAATACCTCATTTCCCTTCAGGCCCTTCCCGACAATCTGACGAAACTCGGGGTGAAAGCCGAATTCGAACGAGTCGCCCAGGGGGGCCGCATCTTGAGCGTCAGCCACGAAGAAACGAGCGAAATCGAGCACCGCCTGATCAATGAAATCACCAAGGCCCTCGAAAACCCCGCCAAGACGTAATCTGCCCCTCGTGCACGAGCTCGCGCCTACGGTCTCGTGAACTGGGTGATCTTGCAACCGGCCGAATTCGGTAACGGCGCACCTGGACGAAACTGATCAGCACAGTCCTTGATCGCTCGTGCGGCATCGGCGGTCGATTGCTGAAACGTCGTCTGCCCCGGCAACATCCAAATCGGCGAGTCTGTTGAGTGTGGGTTCTTGCTCTTCTGCGAAACATCGGTCGCCTTGATGCCCAAATCAATCGCGGTGCCATGGTTCGGAACGTTGCCGGTGTTGCTCAGGTTGTTGACACCCATCCGATGGCAGCCGTTGCATTGGTTGTCAGGCACCTCGACCTTGTACGCCTTCCATGAAGCGAAATCAGCGCCGACAAACGAATACGGCTGACCATCGCCGTTAAATGTGACATCGCCCGACCCGGGCAGCTGATTAGGGCCGGTGATCTGTGCGAGATATGGAGATCGGATGATCGGTCCGTTGTCATGGCAACTGACACATGGAAATTTGCTGCCGGCAATTTGTGACGGCGTCATCCAGAAGGCGGGGTTGCCTACGCCCTTGGAGGGCGCCCTGACCTTGCCGCTATGGTTCAAATTGAAGTCCGCCAGCGCCCCTTGGTAAAAGCAGGTCGCACCATTCGCCTTATTGTGCTGGATGATGGCGACATCGCCGTACTGCCCTTGCGACAGCCCCATTTTTCTCGCGTGCGCGACCACATACGCATGATCCGTATTCACGAGAACTCGAAAGCGGCTGCCGCGATCACAGACTCCGTTGAGCACGTTCGGACGATCACAGGCACCATCCGGGTAGATCGCGTTAGCCGGAATCAGATGGTCGGTGGGAACCGTTGTGCCCAAAGGACTATCGACGTCGAAATCGGGGACCGTGGCGCCGATGGCGTCGTCGCACTGTTTTGCATAGGCGGCTAAGGCGTCAATGGGCCCCGTTGAATTCGCCGTGAGTAGCCCCGACCAATTCTCTGCAACCGACGCAGGATAGCTGAGTCCCCCTTCATTATGATCGTCGGCACGATCCGCATCGACGTCATACCGCATATACTGATCACCTTTAAAGAAATAGACGACCGACTTGCCGTCGACCTTGGTCGGCCACGCTATGGCCCCGTCGATTCCATCCACGAACTTGAAATTCGGCCAGTTGCCTGCAATCGGCTTCGGATAGCCGGGGTCGGCCCGATGATGTTTGATGTCAAACCGAATGTATTCATTGTTTCTGAAAAAATAGGCGACCGTCCGCCCATTCCGCGGCACAGGCCATACAAGTACCGCATCGATCCGGTCCGTCCAGATTCCGGGCCATTTCATCGAGATCGGTTGAGGATACGGCCTTCCCGCGCCATCCGCCGCATCAGCGCGATCCGCTGCCACGTCGTATCGCATGAACTGGTTGCCCTTAAAAAAATAGGCGACGGTCTTGATCTCCGCTCCTCCCGGAGGGGGTGCAGGCCAGAACACCGCGGCATCGATCGTCTCCGCGAAGAGTCCAGGCCAGCTCTCTCGAATAGAACGAGGATACGAATTGCCGCTTCCATCGTCACTGTCGGCTCTATCGTGGGCGATGTCGTATCGGGCATACGCTCCTCCGTGGAAGAAGTATATCTTGCCGTTGTTCCATGCCACTGGAACCAGTTTGTCTGAACCGGATAACTGAGCCCAGACGTTGTGCGTTGCAGAAAGACTCATGACGACGAACAACCCACAGAGGGTTGCTTCCCATGTACCGAGTGTTTTCCTCATGGCCCGCTCCTTTTTATTTTCCGGTCATCCATCGTGAACATTCCGCTCGAACCCTCACCGTCATGAGAGTCGGCGTTAATCACCGATCACAGGCAAAACTCATTCCCATTTCAAACCTTCCCAGCGACACAGTACTCAGTCAGCATGTGATGGATGGCTCAAAATCCTGCACCCCACTATATCCCGTGACCTTTCCATCTAGGCGCCAAGCAGATCACTCGCATCCAATCCGATACAACTTGTATCGAAAGAGATACGTATATTTCCTTCGCCAAGCTTATGTGCATTGCCCAGCAGCAAGACTCATTTGCTCTCGATGTATTGAGAGCCATCACGTATCAGCCTACGTATCGCCCTGCTTATACATCCATTTCATGAATTCCTACCTATTCCTGTCGTCGATGCAATCCAGGGAACGGGCTTTCCTCCCACTCACTTCCCAACAGTCGGTGCAATTTCGGCATGATGTTTGCGGAGTACTCGTCGCACGACTGTTCGAGCCAGAATCATCTGGCCTCACTCAACCTATACGAAGGAGGAATCATCATGGGAGACGTATTGCCGAGCCAACTGGCAAATTCGATCATGGGGAAGCTGTACGACGTGTTGACCAATGGAGACGAGACGGTCCCCAAGTCCGAGGACAACTTTTTCACCTGGTGCACTCCCGGCATCCCGTTCGAAGCAGGCGATTTTGAGTTTTTATCTCAGGGCCTGACCGGAGTGGTGAAACAATCCGCCCTGTCGGAACTCGTTACACCGGGTGGTTCCACTCAACCTAGCGGTGAAGGACAACCAGCTCCGACTGCTCCCGCCTTGACTCCAGAGCTCATGGACAAACTCCTCGCGCAAGATGTCGGCAAGCTGTACATGCAGGCCGAGAATTTCTCGCGCCTCGTGGATTTCGTGCCCGACGTGTCGGGCATCGACGATCGGTTTGCGAAACTCAACGTCATGAACAATGAGGGGTCGCTTTCGGATCGGTATGAGTACGCGCTTCGGATGAGTCAGGTGATGCACACGGAGCTTCCCGAGGAGACGAAGAAAAAGATCGAGAAATTCCGAGCACTCTTGAGCATCAAAAAAATCAAGAAGAATCTCATCGACGACAGCGAAACCGAAGTGATCGAGTCCAGCCCCCTGGTGGTGGCGTACAACGAGAAGCTTAAAGCATACGAGGATGCAGCCTTGGAATATAACGCCCGTCGGATCGATGCTCTTGCAGGGGATAATCCAAAGGCGGTCCACTATTGGGCCGTGAACGCCAACACACTGCGCAATCGGGTCAAAGCCGCCATGAGCGATTGGGTCACGAACGGCTACAAGAACGATTATGAAGCCATTGCCGCGTTTATTGACCAGGTGATGCAACGCGACATGACCTTGCTGAAAGCAGAATACCGGGATGCCTTGGAGAAGGCCAAACTGACCGGGTTGGCGTCCGGATCGGACTTTTACTACACATCGGTCGTCCCGGGAAACTTCGTAAAAGCCTCAGGATGGACTCAGTTCTCCTTCGGCTCCACGGATATCTCCCGTTATTCCTCATCGTCCCACAGCAAGTGGTCGGCCGGTGGAGGCTTCAGCATCGGGCTCTTTTCGATCGGCGGGAGTGGGGGAGGCAGCAAGAGCCACTACCAAGGCGGATTCGACAACTCGAGTTTCCGATTGTCCTTCGCCATCACTCAGGTCCCGATCGTTCGTCCATGGCTCAAGTCGGCGTTTCTCTCCAGCAAGGCCTGGCGCTTCGATCAGAACAATCCTGAAGCCAAAAGCCAGATGATCAGCGATGGTGGAAAGCCGCCGAAGGGAATGATCCCGGCGTACCCGACCGCCATGATCTGCGTCAAAGACCTGGAACTCAGCATGAGCAATTCCAGTGGCATGCATGAGTTCACCAAGAGCAGCATCGGCGGCGGGGGATTCGTCGGATACGGACCATTCGCAATCGGTGGCAGCTACCAGAAGGGGAAGACGGCGGGCAAATCGAATTATCACTGGGACGGGCAAACGATGAAGGTGGAGGGAATGCAAGTCATCGGATTCAAGTGCCATGTCCTCCCGAAGTGTCCGGATCCGCTCCAAACCATCACTCAATGGGTGTAGGAGCCGCTCGTCGAGCAACTTGCGCAACCTTAGATGGACGGCCCACCACGCACGAGCGCGTGGTGGGCCCAATTGGAGGGCCCCATGGATCCGATCGTTTCACTGGCCTTGATGACAAAAGCCAAGTTGATGTTCCAAGGAGAGGACACCTACCTCGCCTTCCCCAGTTCAAGCCTCTCCTACAAGAAAGAGGATTTGACCTTCATGACGGGCACATGGACGGCTGAGCGCCTGCTCAAGCTCGCCGAATTTTCACGTATCATGGATTCCATTCCAAGCGGCATCGCACTGGATCTCACGCGTCCGGACACCCTTTCAACCATCTATCAGGGAGTGCTCCGCGGCACAACGAGTGGGATCAAATTCGCTGTGGCCACACGGGTGCGCACGTCGGACGAAGAAGCGGCCTATCAGAAAGCGTTTCAGTTTCTCTACACCGTCGCACCGGACGGCTCTTGGGCCGACTCCCTGTCGGCCATCGCGTACAAGCAATATCGAGACGCTTGGTTTGCCGCACAAGAAGCGTATAAAAACAAAGAAATCGAAGCCACTTATACGACGGACGCCGCCATGAAAGAGCGGTGGAAGACTCTCGAGGAACCCATTCTGAGAAGCAAGGTTGCCGAATTAGAGCATGACTGGGTCAGTAAAGGTCACCGCCATGAATACGATGGCGCCAGACGCACCTATGAACAATTCGTCGGTAGTTCCCCGGCTATCATCTGGGACGAATGGACCAAGCAATGCATACCTAGTTTGGATAAACTTACTGATGCCGTATCGGCACAAGAATTTTTCCCCTGCGGATTCGCTCCATCGAACGTTCTCGACTCTCCTGTGTGGACGACCTTGACGCTGACCGAAAGCGAGGTGGAAGGACTCGCCCACGCTGCGCCTCACGAAATCCGACAACTGCTGGGCGCCGATCAAATGGATTTGGACATTCAATCGCTCTCACTCGAAATCAGCTCAGCCGTGATCACTCGCGCCTGGTTCGCTCCCGAAGTGTTTAGGGCACGGTTCTGGAAATTCCACGATGCCGGGAAAGTCCTCTCAAATGGACAAGTCCCGGCTTCCGGCGACTGTCCTGCCTATGCCGTAGCCGTCGTGTTCGCACGGAATCTTGTGATTACACTCAAACCGCAATCATCCAAAAATCAGCAAGCCATGACCATTCTAAAGACTTCTCCGGCACTTTCTTTCGCGACGTTTAAGCTGGCTGCATCGCCGACCGCGCCTTCGCCTGGCCATACCGTCATGCTCAAGAGCGCCGTTCAAGCACCTCCCCTCATGATGCTGAAGAAACCTGGCACTACCTCCATGGCCACGGGAACGCTTGAGAAGACGCAACCGGCGAGATCGGCTCAATTTTCAAGAATGACCATGGATGCCGAGCCGGATCCATTGCCAGCCGGCGCTGCCACACGTCGAGGCGTCGCCCTTCAACGGATGCGCGGGAAAGACTTCCATATATTGCCGGTAGAATCCGTCACACTACCGCCGCCGCCACCTCCGACACCGGAGGTGCAGATGCCGTTTGCCAAAGACGAAGTATGGATTTTGGGAGTCGTCTGCAGACGTCTCCCGTTATGTCCTAATCCTGATCCGACTCTCCGATGGGAGTAGCAGGACGGCTCATAGGAGGACGTGACGGTGCTGGCAGGTCCTCAGCCACAATCATCGGTTTTCTTGGCCGGGTCCGAGCCTCGTGCTAGCATTTCCCTCCGATGGCTCTGTCGACCAGCGTGCATGATCTCCGCACCCTGATCCGCTCATCCCATCCTCTCGTCGTGATCGAAACGGTGGAGGAGGAGCGGGTTTTGGCGCTCCTGCAATCCGTGACGGCACAGGAGCGCATGCCGCTCTTCGAGTGGTCTATCACCAGGGGACTCACCCGCGCCGACGAGGGATCAACCCTGAGCAAAATGACCGCGACCCCCCTGGCAGTCCTTCAGCATCTCCATGGGTTGACCGTCGAGGCGGTGTTTTGGCTCAAGGACCTTGGACCCCATCTGCAAGATCCCGCAGTGTGCCGACAACTTCGGGAGGTCGCTGCGATCTACAGCCGATCCCGGGCCACCTGCATCCTCACCGGCCATCCGATCGCCCTTCCGCCGGAGCTCGACAAACTCGCCGTAAGGCTTGAGCTGAAACTACCGGATCAGGACGAGCTCCGGTCGATGCTGCGTGGATTACTCCAATCGTTGCGACCTCGAACGATCTCCCGTCCCCGGTCCACGACGCTTGTGCAAAGCATGCTCGCTTCGATGAATGAGACCCCATCGGCCCAAAAGGGTCCCTCGGTCCAGGCATGCGACGCAATCCTTCGCGCGCTACAGGGCTTGACGCTCCATCAAGCCCGTCAGGTCATCGCTCAATGTCTCGTGGAACGCGGCACCCTCTCCCCCGACGACGTACAGACGATTTTGAAGCGCAAAGTGCAGGCGCTCAAGGAAGGCGGCCTCCTGGAGTACTACCCCTTAGAGGACAATCGCTTTGAGTTGGGCGGCTTCACCAATCTGAAGTCCTGGTTGGAACGCGCCCAAGTGGGATTTACCGCCGAAGCCAAATCGCTCAATCTTGCCCCGCCTCGCGGCATCATGTTGGTGGGCGTGCCGGGCTGCGGCAAGTCACTGGCCGCAAAGGCCATCGCTCGGGAATGGAGACTCCCTCTCCTGAAGCTCGATGCCGGCCGGCTCTTCGACAAGTTCGTCGGCGAATCGGAAAAGAATTTCCGCAAGGCGATCGAGACGGCGGAGTCCTTGTCACCCATCGTCCTCTGGATCGATGAAATCGAGAAAGCGATGGTCGCCGGCGGGGGAAGCGGCGAGGCGGACGCGGGGTTGAGCCGCAGACTCTTTGGGGCCTTTCTCACCTGGCTGCAGGAAAAACAACAGGACGTGTTCGTGGTGGCCACCGCCAACGATCTGTCGTCGTTGCCGCCCGAACTCCTCCGCAAAGGACGATTCGACGAAATCTTTTTTGTCGATTTGCCGGACGATATCGAACGGGAATCCATCTGGAAGATTCACTTGGGCCTTCGGAAACAAGACAGCAAACAGTTCGACCTCGGCAAGATCGTCAGCGCGAGCGACGGCTTCAGCGGTGCGGAGATCGAACAGGCGGTGGTGGCGGCCCTCTACCGGGCGCTGCACCAAAAAGTTTCCCTCACGACCGACCTGATCATCGAAGAATTGACCCAGACGGTGCCGCTCTCCGTCACTCGGCGGGAAGACATCGATGCACTTCGACAGACAGCCGATGGTCGATTTGTGAACGTGCGGTAACCTCCGATGCCATTTCCCATAATCATGGCCCTTCTTGTGACGGCGAGTTTCGCTGGTTGCACCACGCCGGCCAAGAAACTGAACAGGGTGCCCGTTACACCGTCACCGGCGGCTGATACGGCCGCGCTACGCGACTCCCCCGTATTACCGGGACCTTCTCCTTCATCGGTCACCGTTGAGCAGTCGACTTCCTTCATGACATCTCTTCCCAGCCGATCGGCAATCGTCGAGTCGGCGGCAAAACTGATCGGCGCGCGGACTATTACAAGTCAGGGGAAACGTATCGCTTACGATTGTGCGGGAGTGACTCGCGCCATCTTCCTGGAACACGGCATCGATGTATATCGTGGGGCGTTCCATGACCCGAAGGGGAACGGAGTCCGGCTCATCCACAACTACGTGCGTCGGCACGGCACCGTTCATCAAGGACCGAACGTCGGTCCGGGTGATCTCGTATTTTTTGACAACACGTGGGACTTCAACGGCGACGGCAAATTGAACGATCCACTGACCCACGTGGGAGTCGTCGAGCGGCTGGAACCGGATGGTACCGTCATCTTCATCAGTCGCGTCGCCCATGCCGTCGAGCGGTACCGTATGAACTTGACCCAGCCTCATGTCCATAAAACGGCACAAGGCCGGGTGCTCAACGACTACATACGACGGAAACTTTCGACCGACCCTGGCCGCACGGCCCGTTTGACCGGTGAGCTATTTTCCTTCTATGGGAACTTGCTCGATCCTCAACAACACGTTTCCACAAAGGAAACCTTGGCAGAACCCTCGGACCTGGAGCGGACTTCCCTTTCCTTGTCCTCAGGGGTATCCGAACAATGACGCAGACTTTCCGTACGGAACCGAGCTATTCAATTCAATGCAGGGAGATGACCATGGCGCGTGATTCTTACCAACGCAATGACACCGGTTGCCGCTACAGAACCAACACCAGGTGTCCGATAAGGGCATATCGTGAGATTGACTAATGAAGGCCCCCAAATCCCCATTTTCCTATTGACCTGGTAGAATTACCCTATGGCTATCTCATCGAGACAGACGCACGTTCGAGAAACCAATCCATTGAGAAGAACCTTGACGGATGTCCGGCACGGACTCTTGGGCTTGCACAAGGCCCTGATCGTCGCTGAACAGCTGACGTACGAGCGGATTTACGGTCGAGTGGATTCCACGGGCCAACTCTTACAGTTGGTGATGAACGACCCCTGGTTTACCTGGCTGCATCCCCTTTCCAACATGGTCGTCCGCATCGACGAAATGCTCGATGGCCACGACCAATTGACCGTCGACGACGTGGCGATGCTGTTGACCGAGATCCGAGCGCTCATTCGTCCCTCAGAACTGGGCGATGGGTATGAGCGGAGCTATTATGAAGCCCTGCAGCGAGCCCCGGACGTCGTGCTGGCCCACTGCGAGATGAAAAAGCTGCTGACGTTGCCCTCGGTGTAGCGCCTTCCAGTTCAGACTTGTGACGAAGAAAAGCCGTCGGCCCCTCCGGGCCGACGGCTTTGTCGCTTCGATAAGAAACCCTGCCAGGTCGCCATCGCTCGATAGAACGGGGGTCGTCACGAAGAACGTTGTCCGAAGACGCCCGGGCTCGATTCCTTGTATGATGTGGCGGGACGAAGCCCGGCTGAATCAGCCCTACGAGCGAGATATCGATGCCTCCCTCCACCTCGTGCTCCATGCTTCCATGGCTGATCCTGGTCTCTCTAGGCTCAAGTCCTGCACTCGCGCAGGTTCGCCAGGTCGATGTCCTCGTTACAGTCGTAAAGGATCGCGTCGTTGCGCTGCCAGGAAGCGGGAGCCCGGTTGAGGAGCCATTGGGAGTCGATGAAACGATCGTCACGACGACGGCTCAGGGACCGGCCGGCTTTGCCCAGACCTCCCGCCGACTGTTGGGTTTTTCGTCCGGCTTACGCCGATGGACGGAAGTGCCGTTGGGGATCGAGGAACATGTCGAACGGCACCACGTGTTGCCGCGGCTCCTGATGGTTCAAACGAACCGGCGAGTCCATGGGTTTCAGGAAAGTCGCGGCCATTGGTTCAGCGATGCGTTGGGGCCGAATGAATCCGTCAAACAACTGCAGGGGCACGGCCATGTGATCGTCGTGGTCACCTCGGAACGAGCCTTGGCGTTTTCCGCGTTCACCGGGGGTTTCTTTGCCGTGCGCTGGTCGGCCCAGGAACAGATGCAATCCATCGACCAGACCAACGACGTGACCGTGATCCGCACCTCAGCGCGTCAACTGGCCTTTCGCTCGCACGCAGGCGGGTGGACGGAATTGAAGTAGAACCGATTCGATGTCACGAATCACGCGACCCCCCTCGCCGCCACAAATATCCGGCAAAAAGAGTCGCCCCGAGCACAGACGCCATGAGCAGAGAAACAGCCGACCGCGAACAGTCCTGCCCAGGGAACCGTATACCCGTGGTAGATGACTGAGACCGGCTGATCGGTCATCGAGCTGAAGTGCGAAAGCCAGCCGAGTCCCAATCCAAGCACTCCGACAATCATCCAGAACCGCGGTCCAACGAGGCCTGCACGATAGAGCCGCACACCAGCCCCATCCCGCCGAGGATGACGGTTGCCACGACGAGAAATCCCACCGACTGTTCATCAATCGACCAGTGAAAATCCCCGCGGAAGACATGATCGAGCAGATGCAGCACGTTCAGAAAAGCAATGACCGCCAGTAGTCGGATGAGACGCTGATCCGGCATCGAGTGAGTCCAGTTCTCAACAATGGCCGTTATTCATGACGGAAGGATTGGACTTTGCCGAAACCTCACGGCTCAAACAGAAATCGGCCATTGCAACACATTCAACACCAAACGGCAAATACCCTGCATAGCCCAAAAATGGCATCTCAAACAGCTCGAACCGATGCACAAACGGGATGGCGTACTCCCAATGGGCCAGACTCTTCCAATTCCAAAGTTCCCAAAACACTCCGCAGATCAGCCCCGCCAATGCCGGAATCCATACACGCCGCCAATCGCCACGGGCATGTGCCGACAGAACGGTCGGCCTCCCGGCCAACTCCTGCAGCGAAACCACCAGCAACAGAGGTCCTACCCAGACCAGTGGGAAGAGATAATTGGGCCACAGTCCAATGCCGAAGAGTCCACAACAGGACAACACCAATAGGAACCAGCCTGTCCACTTCTTTTGTAAGAGCCGAACGGGTTTGAACCGATGCAGGCCGGCACCGATGGCAGGACACGAAGTCAGCAACTCGGCTGTGCCGATGACGGCCGGCAGCACCGTGGAAAATGGAATCGTGGCTTTCAGGAAATACTCGATGGACGATAGCTCAGCCACTCCAACGTAATGCCAGTTCTGCACGAAGCGATTCAGATACTCGAACAGCCACCAGAAGGCGGCGCTCAGCGGAAACAGCGATAGGAAGTAGCGGGGGCGATGGAGCATCATGCATCGGCCGATACGGGCGAACGTGAAGGCATTCACAATCGTGATGTAGCCGAGCCACAGCGGCGTGAACGTCTGTTCCTGCACTGGCGCCAACAAGGGCAACCGAGTCCAGGCCACCACCCACCACAGGCCGGTCCATCCGATTCCGACCCAGCCCCACCAGGGGAACGATGAACGACGGTGCTGAGCGTTGAGTGCCGAGTGCTGAGTTGATGAAAATGATGGGCGAAGATTTGCATTTACCACACGCAGAAGCATCGGTCCAACTGTCAGCACGATCAAAAGTGACAACGCGAGGAACACCGGCCAGGAGAAGGGCTCATGCTGTACATACCTGGTGCGGGGAGGAAATTCGAGGTAGCGCCAGAGCGGCTCACCGGCCCACAGCACGCCGAGAAGCGGAAATCCGACGACCAGCGCAAGGAAGGCGCTGATGAGACCAGCCCGGCTCATCTCTTGCGCCTTACAGTCTCCCCTCATCCAATTCGATCACATCCGCCCATGTCGTAACAGGAGGTAATGAACTGGCGGACATACCTCTCTTAGCCGCAATCTCATGTAGACGACCTTGGAACCGCTGGCGAGCCGCCTCATCTTTCGGACCGGAAGCAAGCAGCCCTTGCGACCATTGCGCGATCTCATCGTCAGAAGTCCTGCGGCCGTTGGCCTTCACCCAGGCAAGCAGTTCCTCATCCGTCCCCCCGGCCAAGACCCGCTGTTCGAACGATGTCGCGTTGATACCGAGGAAGTCAATCAAGTACTTATCGAACCCAACCGTCATGTAGTTGTAGTCCTGGATCTGCCCGGCATGGCGCAAACGAATCTTGTCGATAAACCGCCCAAGATGCGCGATATCACCGAGAAGAGCTTTGGGACTTCGGGGAAATTTAGACATTGTAATCAATACTCCATTCTTTCCTCCCGCTCGCGCACCTTCTCCTCAAGGCCGATCCTTCCTCATAAACGACCCCCCTTATCATTTTATAAAGACAAGCAAGCGAAGCGCTTCCTCGATCACTGCTTCTAGATCGAAAGCCCATCGCCTTCATCGCCTCCGCATCATTCCCTGGATCGGAAACCACCGTGCTTGCGAAATACTACGCACGCACATGAGCGGAAGCAAGCACGCTAGAAACCAGCTTGCATATCCGAAAAGCGAGTGAGACGGCGGACCAGGGCATTAAGTTTTTCTCGACCTGGCCGATACAGCCAGTAGCACGGAGGCACGTATGCGGCTACGGAGTAGCCCAAGAAAGTATGTGCGGTATTCCGCCAGCGTCCAGACCGACAACGGCGTTGCAGAAGGGATCCTCTTCGATTTTTCCGCGACAGGTTGCCGCATGCAAAGCAACGCCGCTCTGACTCGCGGAAGCTACCTTGCCCTGCACTTCGCCGCGCCTGAAGCAGAGTCTCCGCTCGCCGTTGAGGTCTCGGTCGTGCGCTGGCACAAAGACAATCAGTTCGGCATTGAGTTTCTGCGATACGCCCAGGGCGATCGCGATCGAATTACGGATTTGGTTGAAGGTCCAAAAGTCACTATTCTTTCCAATGATGTCGAGGAAGAAGAGCTGGTGCTCAGCGCTGCTTTCGCATAAGCTTCCTTCACCCGCAACACCTCGTTGACAGCACCTCACTCCAGTTGTTCCAGGGTTGGAAAGATTTTGGATCAACTTGCTCGAATAGACCTCCGGCTAACCCTCTCCTCTCAAAGCCAATTTGCAGTAATCTGGAACCATCGGATGGCGAGCTTTCCCTACACGGGTTTATGGAGCTTCAAGTCATAGCCTCCCTTCACAACTGCGCCGAAAGACCCGTCCGGCTTTTGCTCGAGGTACTCGATCTGGATCTTCCCAAAATTCAATGATGCCTGATCCGTCGGAAGAATATCCGACCCGGCAGTACCAGCCTGCTGATAGGAGGACACCAGACAATCGCTGAACGTAATTTTGTAGTACTCCTGCCGTCCCTCTCCCGTCTTTCTGGCAACGAGTATGGCGTCTTTGACGTGTTGACCGGTCGCACAGGCTTGAAAGAGCCGCGGAGAGGCCTTGCTGATCTTCGTGGTGAAATGAAAATCTTGCGCGGAGAACTTGCCCCCGCCCCCTCCGCCGGCGAAATGCTCGCCCCCTGTTTGCGTGCCCCCAAATGACCACGAGTCCAGGGGGATGTCCCCTCTGTGTTTCAGATCATTGCTCTCGCCCTCGATCCCGTCGATCTTGAGGAAGTAATCCACAGCCGCCATGAGATAGCCCTCCTATGAACTCCTGAATATGTAAGACGGCAGACAGGCTACGTTCTTGGACGGAACGCTGTCAATGAGGCAGGTTGTGGCCGTTGAAAATGATGGTTTTGGGAGGCTTTTACACTATAGATTCAGAATCTGTTCACTAAAATGATTCCCGACCCCTTTCTTATTTCCCTTTAGCAAATCCCGTTGTCGCTCATCCTCAATGGCGAATGCTACAAAAATGACTTTCTTGTCTGCCATGTTTCCTCCAACCTTGAGAACACTGCTTACGGAAGTTACAGGCTCTGATTACCAATCAGGTAAATGGACTGGTAGCGACTCAAGAATCGCTCTTATTACGCCCGTATATATAGTAATTTGGCTCCCGTCGCAATGATCCCCGTCAGGGCAAGACAAATGGTTTAGCTTAAATTTCAGTCTCAGTTCCACTTTCGCTCTCCAAGCTACACGTTTAACCCAGGTGAACAAGTGCGCATGTCAGAGCTGTCTTGCTAAGTATCGGAGAAATCAATATGATTTCGGGCGACTCTATAGTAGATAGACAAAATTCTTCGAGCCTTTTAACGCCATGAAAATACCGGTCTTCTTGTCCAGCCCCACCTCGCTCAGTCCTGCACAGGATGCGAAGCGAAGTATGGTTCTTCGTGAACTATCTCGGCACAATCTCGAACCGCGTGCACTGGGGAGGTCAGACTACCCAACTGAACTACCCTTGCGTGAAGTGTTCTTACTTGCAAAACACTGCTCAGGCGGCGTGATTCTCGGATTTGAACAGTTTTCTGCACCAGCAGGCATATGGAAGCGGGGCTCGTCTGAGCAGCGCAAGCAGACAACATCGGTCTACTTCCCGACAGCATGGAATCATCTTGAGGCAGGGCTTCTCTATAGCCTCGGCTTACCCCTGCTAGTCTTCGCAGAGGATGGAATTTCAGGCGGCGTCTTCGACCCGGGTGTTTCCGATGTGTTCGTTCACAAAATGCCGACGCAGAGCATGGGCTCCGGTTCCAAGAAGGCACTGCAGGCTGTGTTCCAGAAGTGGCAGGCGAGCGTTCGAACCCACTATTATAGGTAGTGCACCAGAATACCAGGCTTTGCCACGGGCATGGGGTTCCGTGAGCATTTTAAAAGGCCGGATACCTTTATTCACCTCGACTGGGAAAGTGTGCAGAGAACGCAGTTAGAAGTCGTCAGGTGGTTCCAATCGTCCGCTGAAGATCCTTATCGATCCTTACGGCCATTTTATGCTCTTCGGAAATCGCCCAGACGATCACAGACGTGATGACCCCATCGCGTCCCATTCTTCCTGGGTCATCATCCGTCTCGGCTTCAAAGCGCCGGTGGCATAGGCCAGCTGGAGCGCCTCTTCCAACCAAGCTATCCGCTGCGTCGGCGTCGCCATCAACGTAGCCGAAAGCAGACTTTGATCACTGGCGTCCCACTGCTTTGGTTGCGTCTCTCCTGAAGCAACTTTATGTTCCTCTGCCATGTCAACGATCTCGCTTTCGTCTACGAACTGCCTCTAGCTCAACAATGTCTGCCAAATCCTGCGGCCTGCCGGCGTGCCGTTTCAATGTAATGAGGTCATCAAGAGATGCAACTCTGACAGATGTGCTACCTACCAAGACTTCCTGGGATCGAGCCCAGAGTACTTAAAACGGAACTTCTGGTTTTAGCAACAAATCAACTACACGCATGGGATTCGCCGGATCGACGAGCGAAAAGGCGCGCAGGTGCTTTTCCTGAAGCCACTCTTCACGGACCGCTGGATCAGTAAACATTTCCGCCGATACGGGAACTTGCGGCCGAAACCCGTTTCCGACAAGCGTCCGAATCGATTTGAGGACTTCTTGTGGTGCAAGATCGACGACCAGATCGACATCAGCCGTCAATCGAGCATACCTATGCAACAGGGTAGCCCACAACCACATACCGCACACCCGCTGCATTCAGGATTTTGAATATGGGTTCGTAGATGGGCACTCGGCTATTCTAGCGGATACGCATAGAAATACCAGCTGTTCGGATATCGGGAGGAGTAGTACTGCAAGTTGGAGCGTTTACACGGACTACTCAGCGATTATGATCGACCGTTCTTCGCCGACTTGCCGGCTAGCAGATACTGATTGATCCCCGCCGCCATTTTTCGCCCTTCGGCGATGGCCCAGACGATGAGGGAGGCGCCGCGTTTGGTGTCGCCGCCCGCGAAGACGCCGTCGAGGTTGGTCATGAAGTGCTCATCAACCGCCACGGCCCCGCGCGCGTCATACTTCACGCCGAGGCTGTCGAGCAGACCACTCTTGACGGGACCGGTGAAGCCCATGGCCAGCAAGACCAAATCGGCATTCATTTCAAACTCAGTGTTGGGAACAGGAACGAACTTGCCGTTTTCAAACTGTACGCGATGGGCATGCAGTTTGGTCACATGGCCGTCGTGGCCGGAGAATTTGGTCGTGGACACACTCCACTGCCGGTCACAACCCTCTTCATGGGCGTGCGACGTACGAAGTTGCATCGGCCAGAGCGGCCAGGGCGTGGACTCGGCCCGTTGCGGCGGCGGTTCCGGCAGCAATTCAAATTGGTGCGCCTCGACACAGCCTTGGCGGTGCGCGGTGCCGAGACAGTCCGATCCCGTGTCGCCGCCGCCGATGATGACCACGCGCTTCCCCTTGGCGGTAATCGGTTCGTCGGTCATGGGAATCCCGGCGGTACGTTTATTCTGTTGGGTGAGGTATTCCATCGCCAGATGCACGCCCTTCAGATCCCGTCCGGGAATCGGCAGCTCGCGTGCCTGCTCGGCGCCCATGGTCAATCCCACGGCATCGAACTGTCGGCGTAACTCTTCGCCGGTCACGTCCTTGCCGACGGCGACACCGGGTTGGAATTTCACCCCCTCGGCTTTCATCTGTTCGAGGCGGCGGTCGATGACCCACTTTTCCATCTTGAAGTCGGGAATGCCATAGCGGAGCAAGCCACCGATCCGATCGGATTTTTCGAAGACCGTTACCTCGTGACCGGCTCGAGCCAGTTGCTGTGCCGCGGCCAATCCAGCCGGACCGGACCCGACGATTGCCACGGTCTTGCCGGTTTTCACGACCGGTAAAATCGGCGTGACAAAACCTTCGTTGAACCCGCGGTCGACGATGTTCCACTCGATGATGCGGATGGACACCGGATCTTCGTTGATCCCCAGCACGCAGGCCCCTTCGCAGGGCGCCGGGCAGAGGCGGCCGGTGAACTCAGGAAAGTTGTTCGTCGTGTGCAGGGCTTTCAGGGCATCTTTCCACCGGCCGCGATAAACGAGATCGTTCCACTCGGGAATCAAATTCACGACCGGGCAACCGGTGTGGCCTTGGCAAAACGGCACGCCACAGTCCATGCAGCGTGCACCCTGGACCTTCAGCTTGTCCTCGGAGATCGGTTCGTACATCTCCTTCCAATCGAGTACGCGCAGTTCGATCGGCTTGCGCTTCGGGCCCTCGCGGGCGTATTTCAGGAAACCTTTTGGGTCACCCATGCTTACGACTCTCGATTGATGCTGAGGTTAAGGTGGAGGAAGAATCCTTCCCGCCCTTAGCCTTAACCTTGACCTTAATCTTTCCGCTAATGGACTGCACTTGCTTTCCGCTTCCGTTCCTCGATGACACGCTTGTAATCCACCGGCATCACCTTCACAAACTTCGGCAAGGTGGCGTCGAATGCGTCGAGCACCTGTTTGGCTTTTCGACTGCCGGTATACATGAAGTGTTTCGTGATCAATCCATGGAGCAGCTGCTTGTCTTCCTTAGTCGTGACCGGCTCCAGTTCGACCATCCCCGTGTTGCAGCGGCTCTGGAATGTCCCGGCATCGTCCAGGACGAAGGCCACTCCCCCGGACATGCCGGCCGCGAAATTGCGGCCCGTCTTCCCAAGCACCACGACGACGCCTCCGGTCATGTATTCACAACCGTGATCGCCTGTTCCCTCGACGACGGCCTGTGCCCCGCTGTTCCGCACCGCGAACCGCTCACCCGCCATGCCGTAGAAATAGGCTTCACCTTGCGTGGCTCCGTAGAGCGACGTATTGCCGATCAAAATCGTCTCTTCCGGGTTATACAGGATGTTCTTCGGCGGAAAAACGATGATCTTGCCGCCGGAGAGTCCCTTGCCGATATAGTCGTTGGACTCCCCTTCCAGCGTCAACGTGATACCTTTCGCCAAAAAGGCGCCGAAGGATTGCCCGGCTGAGCCCGTGAACTTGATCGAAATCGTGTCTTCGGGCAATCCGTCAAGCCCATACTTCTTCGCGATCTTGCTCGAGAGCACTGTGCCGGTCGTTCGATTGATGTTTCTGATCGGAAGATCGAATGAGATCTTCTCACCCTTTTCGATCGCATCCTTGCAGAGCTCGACGAGCTTGTTGTCGAGAATGTCGGCGAGTCCGTGATCCTGCCTCCGCACACAGTAGCGGGGCACATCCGATGGTACATCCGGAGCCGTGAGGAGCGGGGTCAGATCCAGTCCTTTGGCCTTCCAATGGTCGACCGCTTTGGTGATCTTGAGTTTGTCGACACGGCCGACCATCTCGTTGATCGTCCGGAAGCCGAGCTTCGCCATGAGTTGCCGCGCTTCTTCGGCTACGAAGAACAGGTAGTTGACGATGTGTTCCGGCTTGCCGTTGAACTTCTTGCGCAATTCAGGATCTTGCGTCGCGATCCCGACCGGACAGGTGTTCAGATGACACTTGCGCATCATGATGCAGCCTTCGACGATCAACGGCGCCGTCGCAAAGCCGTATTCCTCCGCACCAAGCAACGTCGCAATCACCACATCTCGTCCGGTCTTCATCTGACCGTCCGTTTCCACACGGATGCGCCCGCGCAAATCGTTCAGGACTAGCGTCTGGTGCGTTTCCGCCAACCCCAGTTCCCAGGGAATCCCGGCATACTTGATCGACGACAACGGTGACGCCCCTGTGCCTCCCGAGTCGCCGCTGATGAGCACTTTGTCCGCATGAGCCTTGGCGACTCCGGCCGCGACCGTCCCAACCCCCACCTCCGACACCAATTTCACGGACACACCGGCATCGGGATTGGAATTCTTCAGGTCGAAAATCAGCTGCGCCAAATCCTCGATCGAATAGATGTCGTGGTGCGGCGGCGGCGAAATCAGTTGTACGCCAGGCGTGGCATAGCGGAAGCGCGCGATGTGTTCGTCCACCTTGTGCCCCGGCAGTTGGCCGCCTTCTCCGGGCTTGGCCCCTTGTGCCATCTTGATCTGCAATTCCCGCGCGTTCACGAGGTAATGCGCCGTGACCCCGAATCGGGCCGACGCCACCTGCTTGATGTAGCTGTTCTTCGAATCGCCGTTCGGCAAGGGCTTGAACCGCTCGGGATCTTCACCGCCTTCACCCGTATTGCTCTTGCCGCCGAGCCGGTTCATCGCGATCGCCAGCGTTTCGTGCGCTTCCTTGCTGATCGACCCGAACGACATCGCGCCGGTGTTGAAGCGCTTGACGATGTCTTTGGCCGGCTCCACTTCGTCGATCGGTATCGGTTGAGGATCGAACTTGAAGTCGAGCAGGCCGCGCAAGTTCGACCGCCGCTTGCTTTCATCGTTCACGATCTGCGCGAATTCGGCATAGGTCTTCGGGTCGTTCGAACGGCTGGCGTGCTGCAGCTTGGAGATCGTCTCCGGATTCCAGTTATGGTGCTCGCCCTGGATGCGGTAGTGGATCTCGCCGCCGAAATCGAGTTGTCGAATCGCGGCCGGCTCATAGGCTACACGGTGGCGGCGCAACGTCTCTTCGCCGATTTCGCCGATACCGACTCCTTCCACGCGCGATGGTGTCCCGGTAAAGTAGCGGTCGATGAGTTCATGATTCAACCCGATCGCCTCGAAGATCTGCGCACCGCAGTAGGACTGTACGGTGGAGATTCCCATTTTCGAGAAAATCTTGAGCAACCCCTTGTTGATGGCCTTGATGAATTTTCCCTCCGCGGTCTGCGCGTCGAGCCCTTCCGGCAGATAATTGTCGCGTTCCATGTCGACGAGCGATTCAAAGACCAGATACGGATTGATCGTCCCGGCACCATAGCCGAGCAAACAGGCGAACTGATGGACGTCGCGCGGCTCGCCGGTTTCCAGGATCAGGCCCACTTCCGTTCTCGTACACTCACGAACCAGGTGGTGGTGAACGGCGGAGATACCGAGCAGACTCGGGATCGGCGCCCACTCTTCATTGACACCACGATCGCTCAGGATCAGGAACTTGTAACCTTCCTTGATCGCCTGCGAGGCCTGCCGGCACAGTTCGTCGACCGCCTCGCCCAGCCCATCCGGCCCTTCGGCGACGCGGAACAACATCCGGAGCGTCTTGCTCTTGAAGTGGGGATCGGAAATCCCGCGGATCTTTTGCAAATCGGCGTTCGTGAGAATCGGCTGCTGCACCTTGATGCGGCGACACGACTCCGGCGATTCGTCCATCAAGTTGGGCTTCGGACCGATATTCGTCACGAGCGACATCACGAGTTGCTCGCGGATCGGATCGATGGGGGGATTCGTCACCTGCGCGAAGAGCTGCTTGAAATACTTGAACAGGAGTTGCGGCCGATCAGATAGTACCGCCAACGGCGTATCGGTGCCCATCGAGGAGACGGCTTCTTCGCCCGTCACGATCATCGGCGTGATGACCATCTTCAGTTCCTCGACCGTGTAACCGAAGGCTTGCTGCCGCTGGCGGATGGTCGGATGGTCCGGCTGCGGAACATTCAACGGATCCGGCAACTCGTCCAGCGAGACGCCGTACTGCGTCACCCAACTACGATAGGGCTTGCGGCCGACGATATCGGCCTTGATCTCCTCGTCATCGATGATGCGGCCCTGTACGGTGTCGACAAGGAACATGCGACCAGGTTGGAGCCGACCCTTCATGCGAATCTCCTTCGCGTCGGCCGGCAAAACCCCGGCCTCGGAGGCCAGCACCACGAGACCGTCGGTCGTCACTTGGTAGCGGCAGGGACGCAGCCCATTCCGGTCCAACGTCGCGCCGATCATCTTGCCGTCGGTAAAACAGACGGCCGCCGGTCCGTCCCAGGGCTCCATCATCGCCGCGTGGTACTGATAGAACCCACGGCGATCCAAATCCATCTGTGGATTCGCCACCCACGGCTCGGGAATCAACATCATCATGGCATGCGGCAGCGAGCGACCCCCGAGCAGCAGAAATTCCAGGGCATTGTCCAGACAGGCCGAGTCGCTTTGATTCTCCGAGACGATCGGGAAAAGCTTCTCCATGTCCTTCCCGAACAGCTCGGAATGAAGACGACCTTGGCGAGCCTTCATCCAATTGACGTTCCCCTTCAGCGTATTGATTTCCCCGTTATGACATACATACCGATAGGGATGGGCCCGCGGCCACGTAGGAAACGTATTCGTGCTGAAGCGGGAATGCACCAAGGCCAGCGCGCTCACCATCCGTTCATCGGTGAGGTCCTGGTAGTAGGCCGCCATTTGATGCGGCAACAAGAGCCCTTTATAGACGATCGTGTTCGCCGACAAGCTGACCACGTAGAAATGCTCTCGACCCTGAATGGCCGACTCGGCCACGGCCGTTTCAACTCGTTTGCGGACCACATACAACTTTCGCTCGAACTGCGCTTCATTCAGGGCATCGCGGGCGATGAAGATCTGCCGCATGAAGGGCTCGGTGGTTCTCGCTTGAGCACCAATCTGGTCGCTCTTCACCGGTACATCACGCCATCCAAGTAAGCGAAGGCCCTCCTCCTGAATGATCTCGGTGAACAGTTTTTCGCACAGCCGTCGGGAATCCGAATTGGGAGGAAGAAACAGCTGGCCTACTCCGTACTCGCCCACGTCCGGCAACGACACACCGGCATCGCCTGCGACCCGCTTCAGAAAGGCGTGAGGGACTTGCAAAAGAATTCCTGCTCCATCCCCGGTGGAGGGATCACTCCCCTGTGCTCCGCGATGGGTCAGATTCTCCAATACCTGAAGTCCTTTGCGGACGATGTCGTGGGATTTCCTCCCTTTGATGTTGACGACAAAGCCGATCCCACAGGAATCCTTCTCGTGCTGAGGATCATAGAGTCCTTGCTGGCGGGGAAACCCAGGAATATTCATGCGCCTATCTCGTTCAAAGAGTGAGAGTTTCTTTATGGTATGGGGAATAGAGCACGCGAGAAACCATGGGTGAATCTGCCCCCTTACCGCTCAGGGTGAACCTCACCCGATCGTTACGGTGGGACCTTACTGGATGGGTCATTCCTGTGTCAAGATTACGATAGACCTATACCGCTTTCATTTGCTTGACTTTATTTCCTCGGCTGCCATACCATCCGCCGCATGACACAAGGTCCAGTCATCGCCATTCTCCACAGCATGTCGGACGTGTGGGACGCCTACCGTGATGAACTGGACGGCGTAGAGGACCGGGTCAGAAAAAATCTCGACTCCAGCGTGACGCTGGTCAATACCGTTGCCGCCCACATCCTGAGCGGCGGGGGCAAGCGCATCCGTCCCCTGCTCCTCCTCTTATCGGCCCGTCTCTGCGGCTATCTCGGCACCGAGCACCATCAACTCGGCAGTATCGTGGAGTTCATCCATACCGCCACGCTGCTCCACGACGACGTCGTGGACGATGCCGATCTTCGGAGAGGCAGGCGAACCGCACGCAGGGTGTGGGGAAACCAGATCAGCATTCTGGTCGGCGATTACCTCTATACGAAGGCCATGTGCAAGGTCGTCGAGTTCCAGAGTCAAGGCATCAATGAAGTCCTGGCCGAGGCGTGCAAGAAAATGGCGGAAGGCGAAGTCCTTCAGCTGTACTACAACGGCAATCCTTCGATGCCGGAGAGCGACTATATCAAGATCGTGGAGCACAAGACCGCCGGCCTGATCGCCGCGGCCTGCCGCATGGGCGCCATTCTGGCGGAAGCGTCGGACACGCACCAGGAAGCGCTGTTCCGCTTCGGTCAATACCTCGGCATCGCCTTTCAAGTCGCCGACGATACCTTGGACTACACCGCCAACGGCGAATCGCTCGGGAAGACGATCGGACAGGATCTCCGGCAGGGAAAGGCGACGCTGCCCCTTCTGCATCTGTTGCACCATTGCTCGGAGCAAGACCGCCAGATGATTAAGGATCGGATGGAAACCCGAACTCTGAGCACGGCCGATCTTGAACGAATCTTACTGTTGATGGCCGATTTCGGCTCGATCGCGTATGCCATGGACCGCGCGAGCGCGTATATTACCGCCGCCAAGCATGAGCTCGAACGATTCGAGGATAGTACCGCACGGCGCGCGCTGTTGGTCGCCGCTGATTATATGATTACCCGCGACCGGTAGCCGTCGTCCCGCCAGCAGGAAGGACGCCGGGCCCTCGGAGCGGCACGGCGTAGGACTAAAGAATTCCGCTCTCTCCTGTAACCATCAAACCGTCGTCGCTGTCACGACATTGCCAAGAGGTTGCTCATGTCACAGATTTTTCCGTTTCAGGGCATACTGTACGACCAGACGCTCGTGGGCGCCATTGAGAATGTGGTCGCCCCCCCGTACGACATCATCGACGCACATGGGCAGAAACAGCTGCACGACCGTCATCCCCACAATATTATCCGAATGGAATTAGGACTCGATCAGCCCGGGGACGATCGGGCCCACAATCGGTACACCCGTGCAGCCGCGACGCTGCAAACCTGGCTCAACGACGGAATCCTCAAGCGGGACACGCGGCCTGCCGTCTACTACCACACGATTGAATACACGCCTCCCTACTCGCCGCCCGATGCCCCGAAGAAAATACTCCGGGGATTCTTGGCCCTGGCAAAGTTGGAAGCGCTCGACTCCGGACATATCTATCCCCATGAGAATACGCGCGCCGCGGCAAAGACGGATCGCCTGAATCTGATCGAAGCCTGTCGTTCCAACTTCAGCCCGATCTGGTCCCTCTATTCGGACCCGCTCGGTGCCGTCATTCAATTTCTGGAAACGGCGGTCAAAGGCACGCCCGCGCGCTACGATTTCCAAGACGATGCCGGCTGTCGCGAACGCCTCTGGGCCGTGACGGAGGAGGCCGTGCTGAAACAAATCACCGATGCGATGCAGAGCAAACCGCTGTTCATCGCGGACGGCCACCATCGCTATGAAACCGCCTTGAACTATCAAAAACTCCGAAGACAGCAGACAGGTCCTCGGACCGGGCTGCAACCCTACGACTCGGTCTTGATGCTGCTGGCACCGCTTGAAGATCCGGGGTTGACGGTGTTGCCGACGCATCGAGTGACAACGACCCCCTTGCCTCCTTGGAACCAGATCAAGACCGCGCTGAGCGACCTGTTCGAGTTTCGAGAATTCCCATTCAACGCATCCACCGAACGCCAAGCGCGCGCACAGTTCCTGACCAGCTTGCGGACTGAGGGAAAGAATGCCCCGGTATTCGGGCTGACCCGACAAGGCGACGACCGCTACGTCACCCTCACGCTGAAGCCGGCCCATCGACCTTCTTCTCAGGCCTCTCCTCGGGCCAGACTCGACGTCTCCCTGCTGCAACAGCTGATCGTGACGAAGCTTTGCCCCACGCAGCAGGAACAAGAGGCCATCGTGTATACCAAGGATGACCATGAAGCCCTGGACTGGGCAGCTAATGGGACCGGGACGGGCGCATTCCTGCTCAACGCCACGAAGGTCAGCGAAGTGCAAGCCGTGGCGGCCGCGGGCGAGCGGATGCCGCACAAGTCAACGTATTTTTATCCGAAGCCGTTGACGGGGCTTGTCATCAACGTGATGCACGATTGAGGCGGAGATGTCCAGCCTATCGCCGCTCGCCACATGGCGCACCGACCCCTCCGGCCGATTCGCCCATAACGGACTGCCGATGGCCGGAGACAGAAAGCTATTCCGATGAACGCCAAAATTCTGATCGTCGATGATGACCCCGACATCGTCATGATGCTCGAGGACCGGCTACACGCGTCCGGATACGAAACCGTCGTGGCCACCGAGGGACAACAAGCACTGGACCAAATCGTTCTCGAATCGCCTCAGCTGATCCTCTTGGACCTCACGCTCCCCAAAGTATCGGGGCTCGATGTCCTCAAGCGTCTATCCCAGATGAAGCCGTCGGAAAGTCCTCCCGTCATTGTCATGACCGCGCATGCGTCCATTGAAGCCGCGGTGGAGGCCATGAAGGAAGGCGCGTACGACTTCCTCACCAAACCGCTCGACAAGGACCATCTCTTGATCGTGATCCGCAAAGCCCTGGAGCGGGATGCGCTGCGACGGCAAGTCGCGTATCTGCGTTCCGAAGTCGACGGCCGCTACGCCTCCATCGTCGGCAACAGCCCCTCCGTGAGGTCCGTCGTGGAAGCGGCACAACGGGCCGCCAAATCCGACGCGAGCGTGTTGCTCCTGGGCGAAAGCGGAACCGGCAAGGAACTGTTCGCCCGCTCCATCCATCAGTGGAGCCATCGTTGCGCGATGCCGCTCATCGTCATCAACTGCGTCGCGTTGACGGAAACGTTGCTGGAGAATGAATTGTTCGGACACGAGCGAGGCGCGTTCACCGGAGCGGACCGACAGCAGAAAGGCAAGCTGGAAATGGCCGACGGTGGGACGGTCTTCCTCGACGAGATCGGAGATATGTCCCTTCCGTTGCAAGCGAAGTTGTTACGTGTCTTGCAGGACCGGGAATTTCACCGCGTGGGCGGGTCCAAGACCGTCTCGGTGAACATTCGCATCATCGCGGCCACGAACAAGGACCTTCGGCAAGCCGTGAGAGCCGGTCAGTTTCGCGAAGACCTCTATTTCCGGCTCAACGTCGTGACGCTCACCCTGCCGCCGCTTCGCGAACGATCGGGAGACATTCCGGCCCTCGCCCAATTCTTTTTGGATCGCCATACGAGAGACGCCAAACGACCGGGCATGGTGTTGAGTCCTCCTGCGATCGACGCCTTGACCCACTATCCGTGGCCGGGCAATATTCGGGAATTGGATAATGTGATCGCGCGCGCCGTCGTCTTGAGCCTGAAGGACACCATCGAACCGGAGACGTTGGCACTCCGAGCGGAAGACTCCACGCTCCGCCAAAGCGGGGACGCTGCTCTGCCGTATCTGAACCTCCCCTACCATGAATCGATGGAACAACACAGCCGTTACATCATCGCGCGCGCGATGGAGCGGGCCGAAGGCAATCAGACGAAGGCGGCCGACTCGCTCAAGCTCCAGCGAACCTATCTGGCTCGGTTACTCAAACAGCAAAAAGAATAGGGATGATACGGATGGCGGCAATTGGTGAAGCATCGCAACCCCGATCGACCGTTTCTTTTCTTACGTGAGGGGAACAGGCGGCTTCTTCGGCCGCCGGTCTTGCAAACGGATCAATCCCGCTCGGACATCCCGTTCGGTCTCCGCATAACGCTCGGCCGTGCCGATGTCCGACCAATAGCCCCGTACGTCGTACCCGAGAACCGGTTCTCCGCGCTCGATCGCGTTCACATAGGGCTCGATGATCGAGGAAGCCACTCCTTTCGGCACCTGCCGAAGCAACCGAGGGTGGAGGATGTGAATCCCGGCGAACATGCGCGGCGTCGTTGGAACGGATTCCACAAGCCCTTTTCCGTTGATGCGCAGGATTTGCCCTCCGTCTCCGACCTCGACCAACCCCCAACGGGCCGCGTCCGGATCTTCGCGAAGCACCAAGGTGGCGGCCGCGTTCCGCGTGCGGTGAAAATCGCGGAGCGCCTCAAGGTCCAATTCCACCAGCGTATCCCCGTTGAGAATCAGAACCGGCTCTCCTGAGAAGTGCGGCTCGGCCTGCTTGATCCCGCCTCCGGTTCCCAGGATGACCGGCTCATGCGAGTAGATGATCCGCAGCCCGAACTTCGAGCCGTTACCCAACGCCTGTTCGATCATCGGCCCCAGATGATGCAGGTTGATGATCACGTGGTGAAATCCATGCCGTTTCAACAGCAAAAGATTCCAGACGATGAGCGGCGTTCCCCCGACCGGCAACAGCGGTTTCGGAATGGTGTTTGTCAGCGGCCTCAGGCGGGTACCAAGACCGGCCGCAAGAATCATGGCCTTCATAATGAAGCGTTGAGCGCTGAGTTTTGAGTTGGAAGCGAGAAACGAACCACGGTATTCGACTCAACACTCACAGTTTACAACTCAGAATTCGTACCCGGCTATTGCAATTCCGGCACATGCCGGACGAGGTGCGTCCGGAGCGTCTCGAGTTCCGGATATTTTTCGAGATTGCGTCTGACATAGCTCAAGACGCGGGGGATATCGGCCAGGAATTTTGGGTTGCCTTTGACCCGATCGATGTAGACGAATCGGCCGGCCGCCTTCAGATTGCGTTGAATGCTCGTCAAATCGAACAGCCGCCGGAATGCGGCTCGATTGGTCCAGACAAAGCGCCGTTGGGCCAACTGGTCGAGAAAGTACTCCAACAAATCATCCACGAGCGCTTCATCGAGGCGAATGTAGGCATCCCGCAGGAGTGAGGCAAGATCGTAGGTCGCCGGTCCCATCAAGGCATCCTGAAAGTCGATCACGCCGAGCCGCAGCCCGTCGACCATCAGATTGCGCGAATGGTAATCACGATGCGTGAAGACACGCGGCTGTCCCGCCAGCAACTCCGCGATCCATTCGAACTCGCGCGTGATCGCCGCGGCATCCTCGTCGGGCAATGGTGTGCCCCGGCGGGCCACGATTCCATACTCCACGAAGTGATCGAACTCCCACATCAGCAACGGCACATCGAAACTCCGGTGAAATGCCACGCATCCGGGGTCCGCGGGCGTCGTGGCGCCGACTTGCATCTGTACCAACACATCGATGGCTTGCTTGTAGCGCACCTCTATGCTCGGCGCATCCGCTTGGCGGACGGCATCGGCCAAGGTCACATCTCCGAAATCTTCCAGATACAGCAGGCCGGCCGATTGATCATGGTAGTGGAGTCGGGGCACCGGCACGTTCACGTTGACGAGGTGCGACATGACGTTCACGAACGGCAGCTCAGAAACTTGATGAAGTCCTCCGCTCACCGCCTCTTCCGATTGTTTGAAGCCTTCCGGTTCAGCCAACTGCATGACGATGACGGAATCGGGTGGCCCGCCGGCCAAGGCCGCTCGATAATAGCGCCGATTGGAGGCATCTCCCGCCAGTGGCGTCAGTGTTTTCAGGACCAGGCCCGGCGGTAGACGAGTCTCGACGGTCTGCGCGATGAGTGTTTGATCGGGAGGAGACAGTGGAGCCTTCGAAGGAGTCGTGTTGGCCTGGACCATACCCGGCAAATTATAGCGAGCCCCTCATGACTTGTCACGAAGACCGCTGATCTTCTACCGAGAGTTACTTCGCTGCTTTGCTCGCAAACCAAGGATCACTGGCTGACAGAATCGCCGCAACCCTGCAGTCCGGTAACTGCGTATGAATTCTGGAAAACAGCATAAGACGAATGGGCCCGGATGCGCTTCATATTGTTCCAGGCCCTGCACGGCCCGCTGTCTGCTCACCTGGTTGGGCAGGATTGGAGAGTCGGCCAACCATGCCAGGCCTGACTGCTGGGCTGGAGAAGAAAAGGCTCCCTGCTGGACCCCCATACCTCTTACGGAAGCTTCCCGGTTACCGAAGCTTTCTCACAATGACCCCATACCAACCGAGGCCGTCGTATTCTTGGTATCCGATGGTCTGAGCATAGGCCGTGACTTCATGGCTCCCGCTGACATAATACCCTCGTTGTCGTCCCGTGATACTCTCATTCGTTTGGCGCTCCCGCCGAAGACATCATTATGATCTTCAGCTCACTCGCATGATGGCCCTTTCGCTGTTTTCTTGAGGACCCCACGGTAAAAACCGCCTGACCCCGACCACACCGACGGTCGCACCGACCGTGTCCGCCACCCAATCGAGCCAACTCGAGTCTCGAAAAGGAACGAACGCCTGATGTACCTCGTCGCTCATGCCGTACAACGAGGTCAGGAGAATCGCGGCGGGAACTGCGTACTGCCTCCACACATCACTTCGGCCTCCCCGAAGCGCTCGATAGCAGAGCGCGCCCAACACGGCATATTCGACGGCATGCAAGACCTTATCGCTGAAATGAGTGACGAACGGTAAATGGGTTTCAGGATGAGGTTGCGAGGATACATAGAAAATGAGTCCGGCATATCCCCACACCGGCCCCCAGTACCGAAGAAATGTCATCATTTCAACTCCTCATTCGACGTTCCATCATAAATCCGACCGCTGATTGCATGCCCATACCCCCTATGACATACTCGCCGACAGAAAGGGAATCCGGCATCGATGAAGTCCGTCCACCTGTGTTTCCTATGGCACATGCACCAGCCCTATTACACCGATCCCGTGGTTGGATCGGCCAGCATGCCATGGGTGCGCCTGCATGCGACCAAGGCCTATTATGACATGGCCTCTCTGCTGGAAAAATTTCCTGACGTTCGCGCCACCTTCAATTTTACGCCGTCTCTCCTGTTGCAGTTACAGGAGATCCTCTCCGGCAAGGTCCTCGATCTGTTTTTCGAACATGCCCAACGCCCGGCAGCCACCCTCACCCTTGAGGAAAAAGCTTTTCTGGTCCGTCATTTCTTTTCCGCCAACTGGGCCACGATGGTACGGCCCTATCCACGATACCATGAGTTGCTCGTCAAACGGGGATTGGATATCGCGGAGCATGATCTCCACCGGATAGCCCGTCAATTTTCCACACAGGAGCTGCTGGATCTGCAAGTGTGGCACAATCTCGCGTGGTTCGGATACGGCCCCGTCCAACAATATCCTCGCCTGGCCGCACTGCGCCAGAAAAATCGGGGCTTCTCCGAGGAGGACAAACGGGAAGTATTGGACCTGCAACGGATAGTCATGGGAGAGATTATCCCCTTGTACCGACGGCTCATGGAACGGGGGCACATCGAATTAACCACGACGCCGTTCTATCATCCGATTCTGCCGCTGGTCATCGACACCGAGATCAACCGGCGGGCCAGGCCCGACCTTCCATTACCCGCCCGCTTTCATGCTCCGGATGACGCCGCGGTCCAACTGGAGCAGGCCGTCGAGTATCATGCGCGGACATTCGGCCGGCCTCCGACCGGATTGTGGCCATCGGAGGGATCGGTATGCCCCGAGATGCTTCCCCTTGTCTATCAGGCGGGCCTTCGCTGGTTTGCCACGGACGAAGGCATCCTCTCACGCTCTCTGGGAATGTGCGGCCGCCCATGGCATCGACAATCCGCGCTCTATCAACCCTATCGCATCGGTGACCCCGAGCGTTCGTTGACCGTCCTGTTCCGCGACCGTGAGATCTCCGATGCATTCGGATTCGTCTACCACAAGACGACGCCCGAAGCCGCCGCCGAGGATGTCCTCCGGCGGGTGCGGGGGATCATCCACGATGCGCCGCAGGATACGATCGTCCTCCCCATCATTCTGGACGGTGAAAATCCCTGGGAACACTATCACGACGGCGGCGAACGATTCCTCTCCCTTTTGTATGAAGCGTTGACGAACCACGATCTGGATCAAACAGGCCAGATACTCGTCCGAGCGTCGACTGTTTCCGAGGTGCTCTCCGTCGCGCCTCCCGCACAGCAGCTGCCCTGTCTCCATTCAGGCTCCTGGATCAATTCCGACTATAAAATCTGGATCGGACACCAAGAAGACAATCGCGGGTGGGATCTCCTTGGTCATACCCGGACCCGGCTGACGGACCTTTCGCCGAGCCTTCCATCCGACTGCGCGAGAGCAGCCTGGCAAGAACTGTACGCCGCGGAAGGCAGTGATTGGTTCTGGTGGTACGGCGATGATTTCGACACCGATTTCAAACCGGAATTCGACCGGCTCTTTCGGACGCATCTGCGCAATGTGTGGATGCATATGGGCGTCCCTCCTCCCGATCAGCTGAACTACCCCATCTGCACCAAGGCAACCGTCTCTGAATCCGAATCGGTCCAACAGCCGCTCGTCCTGTTGCAGCCCACGATCGACGGCCTGGTCACCGACTTTTTCGAATGGCGCGGCGCGGGGAACATCACGACCCGCCCTCCGCTCGGTGCCATGTGGAAAGCCGACGGACTCTTCACCGCGATTCGATTCGGCTGGAACCTTGAGCAACTCGTGCTGAGATTCGATCCCGACGACGCAAGCGCCGCACGGCAAGCGCTTGAGGTCGATGTGACCTTGCAAGGGCCTGGCGGCACGTTTCGGCTGACGTTTCCATTTTCCACGCCAGGACCGAAGGCATTTCTCCTGTCTCGCCAGAGCCAGGACGGTTGGCACGAGATCGGGACCTATCGGTCGATCGGTTCTCAGACCGTTCTAGAGTTGGCCGTCCCTTGGAAAGACCTGCACCTGGAACAAGGACAGACCGTCCAGATGTCGGTCATAGTGCGTGAACACGGCCTCGAAGTGGCTCGCTATCCCGGCCATCATCCTGCCGTCCTCACCGTACCAGGGCCGACTTTTGAGGCCGAATTATGGAGAGTGTGAAACATATCTGTTGATCATGATCCGTTGACCGGAAAACGGAAATTGTTTCTTCACGCGTCGGATCAACAGCCCGACAGATCCGTGAACTTCAGGAGGGAAGAATGCCTGACTTACGTCGCGATCCCATTGTGGGTCGCTGGGTGATCATCTCCACCGAACGGAGAGGCCGCCCGCATGACTTTATTACACTCCAACCGGCTCGACCGGTTTCGACGGCGCTGTGTCCGTTTTGCCCGGGACAGGAACGGTTGACGCCCAAAGAAATCATGGCCTATCGACCGCAGCCAGGAGCCGCCAACTCTCCAAACTGGACGGTACGTGTCGTCCCGAATAAGTTTCCCGCGCTGCAAGTCGAAGGGGACATGGGCCGCGAGGGCATCGGCCTCTATGATCGCATGAATGGCGTGGGCGCCCATGAAGTCATCATCGAAACTCCCAACCATGTCGAAGGCCTTGCCGACCTCCCGGCCAAGAAGATTGAGGACATGTTGTGGGCCTATCGAGACCGTATGATTGATCTCAGAAAGGACCTTCGGTTCCGCTACATCCTCATCTTCAAGAACCATGGCGCGTCGGCCGGGGCCACATTGGACCACAGCCATTCTCAGCTGATCGCCCTACCCATTGTCCCGACCAGCGTGCAAGAGGAGCTCGACGGGTGCCGCACGCACTATCAGCAGAAGGAACGCTGCATCTATTGTGACATCCTCCGGCAAGATCTCTCGGATGGCGATCGAATCGTGGCCGAGAACCCGGAGTTCCTTTGTGTGACACCCTTCGCGCCGCGGTTTCCGTTCGAGATGTGGATTCTTCCCAAACGCCATGCCGCGTATTTCGAGGAAAGCCAGAAGTCGCAGTTCGAATTCCTGGCCCCGATCCTTTCAGAATCGTTGCGCCGCATGGACAAAGTGCTGTCCCGCCCCCCGTACAACTTCATACTCCATAGTTCTCCTCTGCATGAGAAGACCGGTGACTATTACCATTGGCATCTGGAAATTATCCCTAAACTGACGCAGGTGGCCGGCTTCGAATGGGGTACCGGTTTCTACATCAATCCGGTGTCTCCTGAAGAAGCCGCGACGTTCCTCCGCGAAACGGTGATCTAAGTGCCCACCCGCTTTCGTCTGAAAGATCCAGCCCTTAGGGATGTCCTTCGCCGTATCGAACAGATCATTCGCCGTGGAGGGGGAAGGATCTGGTTGGTCGGGGGCTCTGTGCGCGATCTGGTGCTCGGTCGACAGCCCCGTGATCTGGATATCGAGGTCCTAGGCCTCCCACCGGGTCACATCCACGCATTGCTGGCGGAGCACTTCTCCGTTCAATTCGTCGGAAAAGCGTTCGCGGTCTTCAAATTGCCAGGTCTGCCGGTCGATCTATCCATCCCCTCGCGCATGTCCGCCGACGACACCGCTCACCCCAGCCTGCAGAGACAAGTCGATCCCGACATGTCGATCGACGAAGCCCTCGCGCGGCGAGACTTCACCATCAACGCGATGGCCTGGGATCCGGACACGATGGAGCTTCGCGATCCTTATGACGGCCGCGGTGATCTTGATGCGCGGAGATTGCGCCACGTGTCCAACCGATTCGTGGAGGATCCATTGCGCGTCTTGCGTGGCATGCAGTTGTCCGCCCGCTTCGAACTCACGGCTGCGCCGGACACCGTGGCCCTGTGTCAAACCCTGTCACAGGACGACCAGCCACGCGAGCGCCTATGGGAGGAATGGAAGAAGCTGGTCCTTCAAGGACGTAAGCCCTCGCTGGGTTTGCAGTTCTTACGTCACTGCGGCTGGCTCCGTTTCTATCCGGAACTGGCGGCCCTTGAGGGCTGTCCGCAAGATCCGATCTGGCATCCGGAAGGCGACGTCTGGATTCACACGCTCCATTGTCTGGACTGGTTTGCTGCGGAGCGGACCGGTCAAGAGCGTGACGACCTTACCGTCGGCTTGGGCATACTCTGCCATGATTTCGGCAAACCGGCCACGACCAGAGAGGAATTTGGGCGCGTGACGTCACGAGGGCACGAATCGGAGGGACTAGTCCCGACAAGGCGTTTTCTCGGACGATTGATCGATCAGCTTGACCTCATCGACGAAGTCGTTCCTTTGGTCCAGTGCCACCTTCGTCCTCGTGCTCTCCATGACGCCATTGCTTCGGACAGCGCAATCCGCCGATTGGCACGCCACGTTCAGCGCATCGACCGGTTGGTGCGCGTCGCGCGGGCGGACCACGCAGGCCGTCCGCCTAAGCCGTTTGATGGATTTCCAGCCGGTGAGTGGCTGTTGACCAAAGCACAAGAGTTGGCCGTGGACCGCCACGCTCCCCTTCCCATTGTCATGGGCCGCCATCTATTGGAACTTGGGGTTCAGCCTGGTCCTGGCATGGGGCGCCTCCTTGATGACTGTTATGAGGCGCAACTCGACGGAGAATTTAGCACCCTGGAAGAAGGTCTCGTGTACGTCAAGAATCGATTCTCCGATCCCTGTTGAACGGATCCTTGTTCCTGACTTTCAGAACTCTCTAATCGGTCGAAACACCCTTGCCCCTTGGCCGCTAAAGCGCGTATCATCTTCCCATGCACGTACAACTGAGCCATCCTTCGCGGTCGGTCGAAATCAAGGGTCCGAAGCGAGCGAAAGACGTGCTACGCGAATTAAATCTTCTGACTGAAGCACACTTGGTGATTCGGGATGACGAATTGGTGACTGAAGATGAGATTCTCTCCGACAAGGATCAAATCGAAATTCGACCGGTGATTTCGGGCGGGTAATACGGACACAAATTCTCCATCACGAGCAAAGATCCTCCCCGAAGGGATCCCGGCGAATTCAGTGGAGCCTCGTGATGAGGAACCAGCCCATAGTATAGCCTTCCGAAACGTATCAATATGAATGGATCGTACGAATACATCTGATTGCCGGCATGGTCAAACTAGCTGCGCAATGTCACGAGATACATCCATCCTCACACTCAAAGTGACATCTTAGCTCATCAAAGCGGTTCACCAGGTTCACATTGCATCCGTCCATCACCTTGTCATCCTGGAAATGAGGCAGTTTAGTCGGATCCGTGCCATTCCGCTACAACAAGCTGTAGGATAAACCATTCGCAAGTTCATGAGAGAAATTTTGTAACCTGCTGATTACTCAGCGGTCTGTCTTTCATCTCATCAATAGGGCCGAGCGGCACTACCTTTGCTGAACGATTACACAAGTGCCAAATGAATGGCACAGACACTTTCAACTTTTTACTCATAGGGGGATTTTTATAATGAAGAGCATGTTGATGGCGGTTATGGCAGTGGCAGTGGCAGTGACCTTCAGCGCGCCGGCCTTCGCAGGCGAGAAGAAGGAAGAGAAGAAGAGCGGCCATGTCGTGATGGCGGAAGAGAAGAAGAAGGACGGTAAGGCCGACGAGACCTTCGGCGATAAGAAGGAAGAGAAGAAGGGCGGCCATGCCGACACCTTCGGTGAAGAGAAGAAGGACAAGGGCGGCAAGTAAGACTCGGCTTGCTGAGGCTGGACCCGGGGGGTTTCCTACACCGTAGGAAGCCCCCTGTTGTTCAGAACCTTCTCTTTTCTCTCACTACTCCCTTCAGATTCACCCACACCTGGCTCTCTTAGATTCCCATCGGAGCAGACTGATGCTCACGACAAATTTGAACAAGGCGTACGATTCCGTCTTCGACCCGCGCTCATGCTATGACCAATCGGAGCTAATAATCCAACTATCACCTTTATAATTCGAAGGACTTAGGCAGAAGCATTTTTTGCGTTGACATCGGTACGAGCTTTGCGGGTAGACTTCCGAGCGGACTGCGGGGCGAGGGAGGTATGACATGCATGTACCCAAATCGATTCCCAGCCCCTATCAGTGGCTTCCGATCGGTTTGCTGCTGTTCATCATGACAGCGTGCGCCTCATCCGACTCTCCCGCAGTCATAGCTGACGGAACGGCAACACTTTCATGGGATGCCAGTGCGGGAGCAGATGTTGCCGGATATAAAATCTATCATGCAACGGCCTCAGGTGCGTATGGAGCACCGGTTGCGACCGTGACCATGGACGTCACAAACTACACCATGACCGGACTGGAAAACGGTACCACTTATTTCTTCGTAGTCACCGCATACAATACGGATGGAGCCGAAAGTTCCTTCTCAAATGAAGTGAGTAAAGCCATCCTTTGACCACACCCGTACCTCTGGACTTTTTCCTCGCTCGTCTCTTGACCCTCTCTCTCCGACAACTGTATAACCACTCACGCTGGAACGTACTGAGACAAAGGAGCGGAGGCAAGAAGACTCACCTTCACCATCGTCGTCAGGCTTGCCTTTTACCTCACAACTTATTTCTCAGCGATGCGCCCGTAGCTCAATGGATAGAGCACCAGACTACGGATCTGGGGGTTACAGGTTCAAGTCCTGTCGGGCGCACCACACCCGCGCTGGTACCGTTCTCTATGCCTACCTGACGGATCTGGGCCTATCACATCAAGTCCTGTCGGGCACAGCAAACAAGCTTGCTTGACCCGGAACCAACTAACAGGGCACGGGTAAAGCTCGTTCCAGCGGCTCATCCGGCATACCTGTCTTTCCTACGCCGTTCCCGGTGCCTGTTCTCTTGCGACTCTCTCAAGGGGCTTCCCTTGTTGTGAGCAAGGAAGAGGTTATGGATCAATAGGCATCATGCAGGAAAGTAAAAGCCGATCGGTTTGGATGGAGTCGGCGGTGCCGCAATCACATCCAGTCGATCGCTCTTTTGAAACGGATGTGTGCGTGGTCGGCGCGGGAATAGCAGGTTTGTCTACTGCCTATTTGTTGGCATGTGAAGGCAAATCCGTGGTCGTGCTTGATGACGGCCCGATCGGCGGAGGGATGACGGAACGGACCACCGCGCACCTGTCGAACGTCATCGACGACGGGTATGTGACGATCGAGCGGCTTCATGGCGAACAAGGCTCCCGCCTGGCTTTCGACAGCCATACGGCGGCGATCGATCGAATTGAAACGATCGCCGCGGCCGAGCGCATTGCCTGCGACTTCGAGCGAGTCGATGGCTTTCTCTTTCAAGCGCCCGGGCAACCGGTGGAGCGTCTCGAAGAGGAACGCCTGGCGGCTCTACGCGCAGGCCACGTCGGTGTGGAACGGATTGAACGGCCTTCGCCGCCGGTCTTGGAACCAGGCCCCTGCCTCCGGTTTCCACGCCAGGCTCAATTTCATCCATTGAAGTACCTGACCGGTCTGATGCAGGCGATCGAACGACGGGGTGGACGCATCTTCACGGACACCCACGTGGAAACCGTACAGGGCGGAGAACACGCCGTCATAGAAATGCAGCAAGGCCATGTCCTCCTGGCACAGTCCGTGGTCGTCGCCACGAACACGCCCATCAATGATATGGTCGTGGTGCACACCAAACAAGCCCCCTATACCACCTATGTGATCGGAGCCGGCGTCCCGAAAAATTCCGTGCCTGCCGCGTTGTATTGGGACCAAGCCGACCCCTACCACTACGTGAGAATTCAGAAGGGCGCGGCAACCAATGGTCGTGATGTATTGATTATCGGCGGGGAAGACCACAAAACCGGTCAGGCGGACGATGGGAAAGAGCGTCATCTCCGTTTGGAACGTTGGGCTCGCAAACGGTTTCCCATGATGGAACAGATCGAGTACCGGTGGTCGGGGCAGGTGATGGAACCGACAGATGGCTTGGGGTTGATCGGTCGAAATCCCGGGGATGCATCGAATGTATATATTGCGACCGGCGATTCGGGCATGGGAATGACACATGGCACGATAGCCGGGATGCTGTTGACCGACCTCATTATGGGACGCGACAATCCATGGGCTGCGTTGTATGACCCGTCCCGTAAATCGTTGAAATCGATCGGCACCTTTGTGCAAGAAAATCTCAATGTGGCGGCCCAGTACGCGGACTGGCTTTCGCCAGGTGACATCGCGTCCGAAAGTAAAATTCCTAAAGAATGTGGGGCTGTCCTTCGAAACGGCATGCAAAAGGTGGCCGTGTATCGCGATGAAAATGGAACGCTGCATCGTCGCTCAGCCGTGTGCCCTCACCTAAAGTGTATTGTGGCTTGGGACTCCACAGAACACACCTGGAACTGCCCATGCCATGGCTCCCGCTTCGATGCCTATGGCAAAGTGATAAATGGGCCGGCAAACACCAATTTATCTCCGATTGAGACATAGCCGTCGTCATACCACCGCACTTTTCTCCTTAGAATTAGAAATAGGCTAGCATGAAGAGCTTTTTGAAGACCAGTCACTGCTTCCGATTACCGCGGTTCTCTCGTAGCATTAACTAGGGAACCAACCAGTCGCTGCTTGCCAGGTCCTGCGTTAAGAGAAATGTGAAGTGTGCGCGGAAACAAAGGAGCGCCATCATGTATCCATCGACGACGCTTAAGACATTAAGGATCGTCACCGCTCTTATTCTCCTCGCCGTCTGCTTACAGATCGGCGACGCACAAGCCGCGGACGGCGACGAGACAAATTGGGCCGGTCTGCCGCAAGTCGACATCGGGTTTTTTTCGATCGGTGGTCGCGCCACCTATTTCGATCCCAAAGAGGGAGACGACAAGTGGTTCGGCGGCGCACAACTGCGCATTCATCCGTGGCGCTATCTCGCCATCGAGGGATCGGCCGACTATCGGCGAGACGAGTTTCCCGGAGGGACGAAGACCCATACCTATCCCGTACAAGGGTCCCTGCTCATCTATCCCCTCGGGACGACTCGTCTGGCACCGTTCATTCTCGGCGGCGGTGGGTGGTATTTCACCACGGTCGATGGCCCCGGCAATTTCGATGACACACAACATCGGTTCGGAGGCCATGTCGGAGGAGGATTGCAGTTCTTCATTACCGACCACTTCTCCGTCGATAGTACATATCGTCACATCTGGCTGGAACGACTGGAGTCCAGAGACCAGAATCTTGTGGACAAGAAGTTCAATGACAATGGTCACATGGTCACGATTGGCTTGAACATTCACTTCTAGCGGCCATGCCGTCCTTCGTAGAAACCGAGCGCCGGCGGATGGCCAAGGAAAACGCGTCCGCCGGCTCAGGGTTTCTAAAAGCACCGCTGACGACATGTCCCACAGGCCACCACTTCGCGTCATTGCTGCTCATACCCGCAGTGTTTTTATTTTTCTCTCTGTTGAGTGCCCCTTCGGCACAGTCGCAAGCGACATCCGACGAATATATCGCCGGTTTTGCAACGGCGCTCTTACAGCATGAATACAAAGCGGCCGATTCTACAGTGCAAGTGCACAACGGCGTGGTCCGAATCGGCGTGCGATCGCTCAGCGGACTTGACCGCGAAAAGATCACGCGTTCACTCGCCGGCATTGCCGGCGTCAAGGAAGTTGTCGTCGTAGAGAGCCCAGAGTTCCCGGCCTCCCCACCACCCGATCAAGGCGTCCTGATCGATGTGCCCGAGACGGAGTCCAGTTTTTTGCCTCGCGGCCTTCTCTTCGCCCCCTTGCACGCGGATCCCCGATGGCCTCATTTCTCAGCCGTCTACCGCGGATACCGTACCCATGATCTTTCGGCGGCTTTTGCCGGCAACTTCGGTGAAACGTTTTCCCTCTACCGTCACCGCGCCCCGCTCGACGGTCAATGGGAATTCGTCATCCAAGCGGGCGTATTCAGCTTGTTTGACCTGAGCGCCGCGTCGCTCGACCTGGTGAACGCGGACTACAATGTCGGAGTTCTGACGACGTACCGCTCCGGCAGCTTCTCGGGCTTTGTACGCCTCCATCACCAAAGCTCGCACCTCGGAGACGAATTCTTGCTGAGTAATCCGCAGACTCAACGCATCAATCTGAGTTACGAGGAAATAGACATCAAGCTGTCCTATGAATGGTTCACATGGCTCCGGGCCTATGGAGGCGCCGGATACCTGGTTCATCGTTATCCATCGGATGTCCAACCCATCACTACGCAATGGGGCGCCGAATTGACGAGTCCTGTTTCCTTTTTTCACGGCTCCATCCGACCCATCTGCTACACGGATGTTCAAATCAATGAGCGTTCGAATTGGGCCGTGGCCCATTCACTCATGGCAGGCCTGCGCTTTGACAATGCACGTATAGGAAATCGTCAGTTGCAACTCCTCGCGGAATACTTCGCCGGTCCATCTCCCGATGGTCAGTTCTACACCCGACATGCTCACTGGTTCGGCATCGGTCTGCACTTCTACTTTTGACGCCATCTTCGCCAAGGGAACTTCCGAGTATCTGGCGCCTGGCAAGGACGATAAGGTTTTCTTATGAATCGGGTAACAATGTTGGCGCCGATACTCCTCATCCTCTTTCTTTCGTTCGATGGAATGCCGAGCAGGGCTCAAGTCACGTTGTGGGAGACGTATCAGTCGGCCGGACAGCAAGCGGTTCAAGAGCGACGGGTCATGGATGCCGAACGTTTGCTGCTGGCCGCGGCCAAACACATAGAAACCGTCAATCCCGACGATCCTCGCTTGGCCAATACATTGAACGACTTGGGCGTATTGTACGGCATGCAAAACCGAGAACTCGAAGCTGAACCATTGTTTCTGCGGGCCTTGACCATCAATGAGCGGGCATTTGGGCGACACCATCCTTCCGTCGTCCTGACGCTGCAAAATCTCAGTGTGATTTACGCTTCACAGAATAAGTTCTTCGAGGCACACGGGGTGGCGCGCGAAAGCCTAAAAGTCAGTCTCGAATTGTTTGGGATCTACCACCCCCGTAGCGGATCCACCTGTCGCACCGTGGCAACGGTCTATGCCCTGGAGGGTAATTATGAGGAAGCGGAACGCTTCGCGGAGCGATCGATTGCCATCCTGGAACACACCGTGGGCGAGCGCCATCCGGAGACTGCTCAGAGTATGGAAATGATGGTCAGGATCTTGTCGACGACCCATCGCGATCGTGAAGCCCAGAGACTCGAGGCCCGTCTCAATGCGATTCGTCAAGGTTCTGAATCAGCTGTGGTTGAGGAACCCGATCATCCTCGTGACAAAGACACGGCACCCTGAGTGAGGCCATGGTTTAGTCCGTTTTTATCAAGGGAGGTGTGACCATGTTGAGCTGGGCTATTACGTTTCTAGTTGTCGCGATCATTGCCGGTATTTTGGGACTCTCGGGCATTGCCGGCACGGCCACGAACATCGCCTATATCCTGTTCGTCATCTTCCTCATTGTGGCTATCGTGGGTCTCGTCATGGGGCGGCGACCTCCGGTAACCTAACGAATTCCTTTCCTTCCGACCCGGGGATGAGCGGACACCCCCGGGTCATTCTCCCCGAGGCGTTCCAGCACAACCTGCCCTCCCAACGTTCCTTCGCCGTAACCTTTAGTCACAACGTGCGCAAAGCGGCCTACTGCTTGTTTGACGGCGGAATCGGAAGTTCGACCGGTGGAACTTCCATGACCTTCACAGCCTGCCCCTGTTCATTCATCCCGATGGTCACCCGTTGGCCGATTGACAGCCGTCGGAATAATTCCGGTCGGGCCATGTCAAAAAATATGGGTTTACCAAGGTCTGTTTTCAGCAATCCCTTGCCGTTGTCGAAATCAAGCTGATCGAGGATGCCCGTGACGACGTGGTGTACCGGGCGGTCTTCAACGAAGGCGATGTCCTTTTGTAGGGCATGCCCCTGCGTGCCCATCCCCCCTAGTAGAACCGCGAAACCGAAACAGAGCGGGTTTGCCCACATGTTTTCTCCCTATATCATCATATCGAACTACGAGCCTATTACACGGATTGGCTACCGTGCCTACCAGGCGACCGAGGTAAGAAAGTAAGACTGGCGTGTCCACTTTCAATCTAGGTTCGACGTTTCCCCCCTCATCTCCTCCTCTTTGTCACTGATCACCACTCTAATGGCTTCCGGACGTTCCGGTACTAGGAAGTCCACTAGAAGAATCACCGAGCCGGCCCTCACACACCTCTGTTCTAAATTCAAACTTGAAAGTGCTTTGGGATCTTCCTAGTGGCTCTTCATCCTCCTGCTCCCTATGATCACAGCATGCGGGTAAGTTGTTGTACTAGAAGGGTGTTTCTCATCAACCTTTCTGGCTTTATCCATCGGTTCCATTCGGTACCCATTTGCCGAACGATGTGTGACGGTGGATGAGCCGATGGACTCCGCATCGACCTCTCTGGAGAATCACCGACGTATCTATACACCATGCCTGCTCTGTGGCGGGTCGGATTTCGTTGCCATTGCCGCCCCCTCGGACATCGCCGCTCAGCAGTGCTTCTTGGAACAGTTCCACCGGCGCCGCCTTGCTGAAAATCACGCGGCTGAGCCTCACCGAGCGTCTCTCGCGGACCGTGTCTCGTTCACCCATAATTACGAGACGTACATCGTCGCCTGTTGCGCTTGCGGATTGCTGTGTCGCAATCCCCATCCTCCGGCTAAGGCGGTCACCGACGCCTATGTCGATGAATACTATGCGCCGTCGCATTTAGCCGAGGAGTTTGAATCCCAGCTGAACTGGGCGCGTACGAAAATTCCGCTCATTGCCCGGCATCTTGCGATCCATCCTGCTCCACGACTGATCGAAGTCGGCAGTTTTGTCGGCGGCTTTCTGGCGGCAGCACAAGAACATGGCTGGGATGTCGTCGGCGTGGACCCTGGAGAGGCGGTCGTACGATTCTGTCGTGAACGAGGTCTATCGGTTTTCCAGGGGACGCTGGAGGAATTCCCCCGCCCGCAAGGCGGAATCGACGCCGTGGTCATCTGGAATACGTTCGATCAGCTCCCCGATCCACGGCCCATATTGACGACAATCACCCGATACCTGAGGCCGGACGGCTTGCTCGTCATCCGGATTCCACACGGCCGCTGTTTTCGGTCCGCCATGGAAATGGCGAAGGCGCACCATTGGTTGCGGAAGCCCTTGTATACCGGTCTCGCATGGAACAATCTGCTGAGCTTTCCCTACCTCTATGGCTATGAACTCACCACACTTGACCGTCTTGTGGCGGAATTCGGACTGGTTCGCGAGGCTGTATACCCCGATACGCTGATGGCCGTGGCGGTGACGGAAATGAAGCGGTGGGTCCCACTCGAAGAACGATTGGTGAAGGGACTCTGTCGATTGACCACCACGCTGGCCCAGCGCCTGGGAGATTCTTCTTTGGTCAGCGCCACATGGCTCGACGTGTATTATCGATCACCGACAGGGCCGCTGGGGCCATCGGAACCGGTCGAGCCTGCACTAGGGGACTGTCCAGTGGGCGCACATGGAGTCTTGCATCACACTACTCCCGGACACAATGCGGCACATGAACGGTATGCGTGACATATCCGGTCGAGACAATTTGTATTCGTGGTTGCTCAAGGCGGGAGTCCTCATCGCCTGGTGCCGTCACCGTCCCACCACACGAAGGACGGTGATGACGGTGAATGACACCTGCCTGCGGCGCGCACTCGGACGTGTTCACGAATAGTCACCGCGCGAGTGTGGAGTGTCGTGCTCGCGAGTGATGCGGTGTTCGGACGGTTCGTGAATGATTCGTGCCGCGTCTGGGTCTTGACTCGCCGGAATCCATGGGTTGTATAGGCTGAATGTTGCTAATTGATCCACAATTCACACAGCGCAAACCGAGGCATTGCCACGCGAATAAATCCGTGGCCCCATAAAAATAATCATGTACTTTGAATCCTCCGCATCGTTCACACACCATGGCCGTTCTCCTTCCGTTGATTGTGATTGGACCCGTCCCACGACTGAGTCGAACATTCACCCATGGGCCAAGACTAAGCACGAACACTGCCATGCGCGCGTGATGAACGAACCCGTTGAGAATACAGTGTTTACAGTGCGAGGCGTCGCAGCTGATCGGCAGGGTCGGACCGGACAACTTGTCCCCATCCATCGACGACGTGTCGCGTACCGTCTGCGTTCTCGAAACGATACCGGTCCTTTCAGTAGTCGTCGGCGTATCCCAGTGACCACTGCCATAGGGAGTTGATGACATGTATCGCCCCACTATCCTGATCGTGGATGACGACGCCGAAACACAGGTATTGCTCCGAGACATATTGTCAAAGGAAGGGTATGAGATAGAGGTCGCCGCCGACGGACGGACCGGCTTAGAGCTCGTCATCCAGCGGACCCCGGATCTCGTCATTTCAGACATTCATATGCCGGGGCTCGACGGCCTCGCTCTACTGGACGAGTTGCGTTCTCGCGCGTACGACATGCCGGTGATTTTGATGACGGCCTACGGCAGTTTGAAGACGGCGGTGGACGGCATCCGAGCCGGGGCGTTCGATTATCTCAGTAAACCGTTCATCATGGACGACGTGCGGCTGGTGGTCCATCGCGCGCTCGAACATACCCAACTGTCCCGGCAAAACCAGCAGCTCAAAGACCAACTCCGCGACCGTTACCGATTCGACAATCTCGTCGGCAGCAGTCCCGCCGTCGTGTCCGTGTACAAATCGATCGCACGGGTGGCTCAGACGGACAGCACCGTCTTGCTGGAAGGTGAAAGCGGAACCGGGAAAGAGCTCATTGCCCGAGCCATTCACGCGAACAGTGCCCGGAATGCCGGCCCCTTCGTGACGGTCGACGGTGGAGCGTTGACCGAAACATTGCTCGAATCCGAGCTGTTCGGACACGAACGCGGAGCGTTCACCGGCGCGGTGGGCTCCAAGAAAGGCCTCTTGGAGAAAGCCCACCTGGGAACCTGTTTTCTCGACGAAGTGGCCGACCTGTCTCCGTCGCTGCAGGGGAAATTGCTTCGCGTCATTCAGGAGAGGGAATTCCGACGCGTGGGCAGCACCGCGACCACGACCGTCGACGTACGGATCGTCGCCGCGTCGAAGAAAGACCTGAATTCGCTCGTCCAGTCAGGAACGTTCCGCGAGGACCTGTATTACCGATTGAACGTGGTGACCATTCGTATCCCGCCGTTGCGGGAACGCATGGAGGACGTGCCGCTTTTGGCGCAATATTTCGTACAAATCTACGGTCCGTCCAAACCGAAACCCGTGACCGGGATCTCGTCCGAAGCCATGGATGTTCTGACCCGCTACTGGTGGCCGGGAAACGTTCGAGAACTCGAACATGCCATCGAACGAGCGGTCGCCCTCACTCCGCATCCCATCATCCATCCCGAGGACCTCCCACAGGCGGTCCATACCGCCACGGTGCAAGCGGCGGCTCACGCGCAGGGATGGGTCACCCTGGAGGAATTGGAACGAGAACATATCCTACGGGTGTTGAAGCACCATCATCAGGATCTCGGTCGGTCCGCTGAAATTTTAGGGATTCACCGCAAGACGTTATTGCGAAAACTACGGCAGTACGGTCTCGCGAACGAGCCTCGGACAAGGTATCTCTCTCCGGACATCTTGTCGGCCTCCGCCGAAGGGGAGTCCCCTTCCACAGCCTGCGATCCGGAAGAATTGGATACGTCACGTTCTTAGGCGGGTGGACCCAACTTTGCTAGTTCTGTTTTTTCCCAGAGGAAGAGGCGAGCGATCAGAGACGATTACGACACAGGAGGATGGTGCCATGGACGGATACGGCAAGCGGATACTGATCATCGACGACAATGAGGACATTCTGTATTTGACCGGAATGGCCTTGTCGAACCGCGGATATAACGTGTACACCGCTTGCGACGGCTTCGAAGGATTGGCGCACATGAAAAGACGTCGTTATGACGCCGTGCTCACGGACTTCCACATGCCGCGGTTGAGCGGCCTGCAATTCATCGAAATGTGCCGGTCGATGTGGCCGGAGACACCCATCATCCTGATGTCGGGAGATACCTGGATGACGGACCGAGCCGCTCTTGTGGAGGGAACCTTTGGCCGTGTGGCGAAACCGTTCGATCTCGCGCAACTTCTTGAGCTCGTGAACCGAGCCTGTCGCAACAGCCCGCACGGAGAACCGGTCACACGCTCCCGCGGCGATCGTCCATCTGGGCGACGATCTTCTTCGTTGAAGGAGCGTGACACCAATCTTCAAGCAACAGGTGCTGTCCCACTGACCAGTTAAGCTCGCTCGTCATCGCATCCGGATAGTTCGGACGTTCCTCACCGCCCGTTCCATCCTCCATCGACGCCAAGACGATGGCGGAGGACGACGCCGCCAACTGCCGATAGACGCGTTCCACGACCGACTCGACATCGGCCTGATCATCCACCCCACCGACACGTTGTAAACGTTGACGCATATCGTCCAATTGCGCCATGTCGGGCGATCCCCCGCGCTCGCGTTGCACTCGGGCGTCGCCTCCCGTCCACACGCCGGCCAGGGTCGGGAGATCGTGTGTGGTCGCAGAGGCGACGGACAGCCGCGGATAGCATGTCGGCGGGTCCGCTTCAAACCACATCACTTTGTACGATAAGACATGTCGTCTGGACAGATGTGCTCGTACTTCCTCTTCGACGGTCCCGAGATCTTCTCCGATCACGATCGCGCCGGCTCGTTGGCTTTCGAGCGCGACGATGGCCAACAGATCCTCGGCCGGGTAATGCACATATCCCCCCTCCCGAGCCGGTTGACCGGAAGGAATCCACCACTGTCGAAACAAACCCATGACATGGTCCAGCCGAATGCCCCCGGCGTGGCGGCATGACGCGCGAATGGTTTGAATAAACGGTTCGTAGGCCAATGCCCGCAGCCGTTCCGGAACAAACGGCGGCAACCCCCAGGATTGTCCGTCAGCACTGAAGGCGTCCGGCGGCGCACCGATCGTCATGTCCGACGCCAAGGCATCCTGCCACACCCACGCATCGAAGCCATCCGGCGTGAAACCCACCGGCACGTCGTGAAAGATTCGCACCGTCCGGGAAGCCGCATTCAGCTGTTGATCGAATTGCCATTGCGTCCACTCGTAGAATCCGATACGCCCTTCATGAGCTTGGTCAAAGTCGTCGGCAAAGGGGATCTGCGGCCGGCGGAAATCGCCTGGCCATTGCCTCCAATCGGTCCCCCATTGTTCCGCCATCACACAGAACCTCGCAAACTGGCGCAATGGCGGACCTTGTTCCTGCCGATACCGATCGAAGGCCTGCTCGCGGCGTGAATCATGGAGCCAACGACCGCCGTCCCAGAGATGTCGCAAGGCTTGTATCTTGAGCTGGAGGACGGCCCCTCTGTCGATCCGTCGTTCTTCATTGAGCGCATGTCCCGCTCCCGCAAGTCGATTCAGGTCCAAATCAGCCTGTGAAGCGCCTTCGATCGATTCCGGTTGCACATACAGAAGATTGCCGAACCGGCGCGTGATGGGAGAATAGGGACTCGGCTGTTGAGGACCGACCGGCCAATCGGCCTTCAACGGATTCACCAGAATAACGTCCCCCCCATGCCGAGCTGTCCAATCGGCCAGCGCCTTGAGATCGCGGAGGTCTCCGATTCCCCAGCTTCGCCGACTTCGAGCGCTATACAACTGCACCGACCACCCCCATGCGCGAAATTCTTCGGGAAGGAAACACCGCGGTGGAGCGACGATCAGACGAGAGACGGCACCGCTATCCATACGACGCAGGACATGATACCCGCAAGGGATATCTCCAGGCAGTACTCGACCGAGCGTTTGTTGGGTGCCGTTCTCCAACAACAGTTCCATGGGCTGTTCGACGATAAATGAATCCCCTTCTTCGATGACATGCACGGAATCGGCGGAGCCTGTGTTGCCCTCGGCTTTTTCGGCCGCCTGGCGAATCGAATTCGGAAGAGGCGACGAGATATTGCGTTCTTGCCATGAGCCAGGCATGACTACACCTCCGTACATCGTGATGCGCATTCTGTGGGAAATGAAATCCACGAGATGATTTGCAAAGCCAATACCGACCCCGCTTAGAATCATTCGGTAGGAATCGCTCGGACATCTCGTCCACTCGAAGACAGAATGACCGAGGAAGGTTCACCTCTTCCTTGTCCTCGTGGCTCCATCGACCTGATTCCAACGGCTTCCTCGTTGTGCTCGCAAGGCCTTCCATTTGCATGCCCGTACGGAGAATGTCTGACTATCTTTCTCGAACTGGAGGACTGAAATGGAAGTGGAACGTACATTCGAACAGTGGTCGATCGGAGGAGTGCGGGTGCGATGGAGCGCGGTCGTCGCCGGCTGGGCGGTTGGTCTCGCCACTCAGTTGGTATTGACGCTCATGGGATTGGCCATCGGCGCCTGGTCTATCGACCTGCAAGATGCCGAGCCGGTGGGAGGTGTGCCGATCGGAACAGGGATATGGACCGGCATCTCCATGCTCATCTCGGCCTTCGTCGGCGGATACATTACCGCGCGCATGTCGGGCAGTCCGTCCAGAAATGACGGACTCTATCACGGCGTGATCGTCTGGGGAGTCAATTGGCTGGTCTTCGCCTGGTTGACCACCACCGCGATGGCCACGATGTTGGGCGGTGTGTTTTCCGCTTTCGGCACCACGTTACAGAGTCTCGGTCGAGGCGCCACTACGGTTGTGTCGGCTGCCGCGTCACAATTGAGCGGCGGCAATATGTCCATTTCCATGGATGATCTGCGACGCCAGGCAGAGTCGATTCTGGCCGCGACAGGAAAGAAGGAACTCCAACCTGGCGAGGTGCGCGAAGACGCAGCGCGTGTTGCGGATGCATCGCGAAGAGGCCAGCCCCCGCAACAGCTAGCGGAGTCGGCCCTCCAAGAATTGCAGCAAAAGCTCATGGCATTGGACCGTGACGCCGCCATCAACATCATGACCACTAAAATGGGAATGACCGAGCCTCAGGCACGGCAGTTGGTTCAATCCACCATCGGTCTCATCGAGCCCCTGAAAGAAACGGCTCAGCAAGTCAAACAACAATCTGTCGAAGCCGGAAACCGCGCGTTGGACCGCATGGGAACCCTTGCGATGTGGCTGGCGGCCCTGGCCATCATCACGTTGGGATTGTCGATCGCCGGCGGCATGACCGGAACAACCGAGGCGCCTCAGGTGGAGGTGCAGGCGGAGCAATATCGTGATCGTGCGGAGATCAGACGAGCCAGCTAAATCGTCGTGTCTTCAGCATGGTTCTCAAGGCGCTTATATAAATACCTCGTGGACGAGCCAAGACGGGCTCGCCCACGAGGTAAACGAGCCGATAGACGGGACAATACGGCGATCACTCACGGGGCACGAACCCATGAAGCAGCTTCGCACCCTAACCCCGAACCATCATCACCCAACCGGTGCCCCTCAACCTCGTGACCGTCGCCGAATTTCCCATCTTTTCGCGCAGGGACATACGGCACCTTGTCTCAGGTAAGAAACCGGTATGGCCTCCTCTCCTACACGAATCGGCGATCTTGAGATCAAGCAAGATCTGGATGTACAGCGAACGACTTGGATCATACAACGCATCGGTTGGGCCGCCATGGCACTCATCGTCTTGGCTGCATTGGCTGGTGTGTTCAGTAGCGGTCCTTTAGCGCGAACCGTGATGACCGACGATCAACGGCTCTTTAGCTTGGAGTACGATCGCTTCGGCCGCTACGAGAGCGAATCGGTTCTCCGGCTCGAATTGACGCCCGAAGCGACGAAGGCTTCCCATGTGACTCTCTGGATCGATCGAATCTATTGGGCCAAGTATGCCATCGAGCAGATCCTCCCGGAACCATCGGCCACTCGCACGGGGTCGGATGGATTCAGCTACACATTCGACATCGGCGCGCAACATGCTCCGGCCGCGATCATCCTTCGCTTGCGACCGGAGCATATCGGAATGGCCGAGGGTCACATTCGCGTGAATGATCGCGGCTCCATCACATTTCATCAGCTTGTATTTCCGTAACCCCGATCGTATGTGCAACGTTTCCAGGGGAGGTGTGGCATGGAAACCGTTTTGCGGGCATTCACCATTTATTTGGTGCTGCTGATGGTTTTTCGATTGGCCGGTCGACGCACCCTCATGCAGATGACGAGCTTTGACTTCGTTCTGCTGCTCATCATCAGCGAGGCCACTCAGAACGCCATGCTGGGCAACGACTATTCGGTCACGACCGGTGTATTGGCGATCGTCACCCTCGTGGGAATCGATATCTTGTTGTCCCATTGGAAACATCGCTCCCCGGCGGTGGAACGATGGCTGGACGGCTTGCCGATGATCATCGTGGAAAACGGCATTCCGTTGAAGCGGCTGATGGATCAGGCACGAGTCGATGAGGAAGACGTGCTCGCCGCCGCTCGACAAGGCCCAGGACTTGAACGAATGGACCAAATCAAATATGCCGTGTTGGAGGTAGGCGGCGGAATTTCAGTCATCCCAAAGTAACCGTCATATCAATCGATGATCCGGCACGGCCGTGTCTCACGGACCCGTGGCAGGAATGGTGTACCGCTCTTCGATCGCGGAGCGTATCAGCTGACGACTGCGCGCGGCGCTGATGGAAGGTTGTTGCTCGATGCGGCGAACGGCATCGGCCAATTGGGAATCTTTGATGCCCTCGGCCATCCATGTGCTGTAATCTCCCTGTCGAAGGTGATGCAGCCACGTCGTTTCATCGACGCCTTCCGCGAGCTGCATGAAGAGAATCAAGTTGTGCGCGCGCAAGTTCAACGCATTGTTCGGGCCACGGAAATAAAAGCTTCGGTCCTCCGGCAACTCGCCTTCCGCGTATTTCCGGCGATGACGCTGACGGTCCGCTTCACAGGGAGCGATGCGCAGTTTGCAGGGCAATTCGGCGGACCGTCTATCCCAAAAGACCGCTTCACCATGGCCCAGCGCCGTAAGCTGCATCTGAGGTACAGGCTGGCCGACTGTTTCACAAAAGCCCGCAATCGTACCAGCCGGATCATCGCCCAAAGCCATCACCACATCCACCGTGTCAAGCACCGATCTCGCGACATGGTCTGGATGGACGGTGACATACACCATACCGGTCAAATCTTTCGCCAGCACAGCCTGGACCGGCTGCCAATCGCGGGGCAGTAAATGGTGCGTTTCGTCCACGAGAATCCAATGGGGCCGACCGTATTTTGCACGGCGCTCTTGCAGGGCCGGCAAAAGGGCCAGGAAAAAGGCGGGACGATCCTGCAAGGGCAAACCCACGAGATTGACGACCACATTCGCGTCCGGACTCTCCAAAGCGGTGAAAATCTCCGTCGTTCCCGGACCCCGTTGCGGAGTCCCAAACATGACCGCTCCCGCAAAGCCTTCATAATCGCCTTCGGGATCGATCACGCAAAACTGATACCCTTGTTCGATCACGCGTTCGAGAATTCCGGTGGCCAGCGTCGATTTTCCGCTTCCCGACGATCCCGCCAGCAATATGTTCGCTCCCGCGGCAGGAATCTCGACTTCTGCGCCGTTTTCGCGCATGCCGATAAGAACGTTGCGACGGCTCGCGCTGAACGGAGAGACGCCGAGATCATGCGACACGAGTTCGTCGATGACTTCGGCGACTCCGCGTCCCGCTTCGCCCGTAGTGACCCAATCGGCGATCTCTTTGAGAGTCGGGACCGCATTGGCGACCGCCACCGCATATTCACACCGGTTCAACAAGGCATGATCGTTTTCCGCATCCCCGATCGCCACGACGTTACGCGGAGATAGGCTCATCTCACGCAATGCGGCCATGAGACCCGTGGCTTTGTTGACCCCGGACGGGACAACCATGACGGCATCCCGATTGAATATGACTTGCAGTTCGAGCCCCAGATCGCGAATGACCTCGAGCAGCGTGACCTCATGCGGCCGAACCGTGCCGACGATGGAGTCTCCGAATGACAGTTCAGGAACCTTTCGACGGCGCAGTTCATCGAGGAACGCGGCGGGGATGGGAGGGGCGAGCATCGAATGTTCTCGCGTCGCGGGGCGGTAAAGCACGGCGCCATTGTCGGCGACGACTCGCTCGCACAGCGTGATCTCGGGAAAGATATCCAGAATATCCGGCAATAGACGCCCGGTTACCAGAATGATTTTCCGCCCGGATTGAACGAGACGCTCGAGCGCAGAAACCGTCTCCGGTCGGACTTGTCCATGGAGTGCCAGCGTATTGTCGTAATCCGTTGCGAGAGCCACGTACCTCATTGGCATCGCAGAAAACACCGGAAATATTTCACCATGCCGTTTGCCCTCACAATCCCCATCGATCCGCCGACTCATGCAAGGCACACAAAAGTGTGCCGTACGGCTCGCCTTTCTCAGAGAATCCTATGATTCACTCCCCGCAACCCGGGTTTCTTCCCCGAAGGTATGCGGCCGGCGTCCGTAGAAGCCATACCCGTAATAATTGTGAAAATCGGCGAAGGGATAATGCGCTCTGGGACGCTCATCCCAAAGAGTCATGTCATGAATCTCGACGAGCGGATAGTCATACTCCGCGTTATCGAGCGTGTCTCTCCGCAGACCGATAACCTCCCCGATAACCGTTACCCTTGATCCATCCTTAAGAATGGCAGGGTCGGTTATTTCGCCACGACTGTCTATCGCTAAGAACCGTCCTCGCGAGGACGCCTGGTTCCCGAGCGGAATATGGTCCGTATTCAATGGTAACTCCAGCACTTCAACCGACGTTCTTCCGGCGTTCCGTACGGCCTTAAGTACCACTCCGCCCCACACCACCAATTTCCCACGGTATGTGTCCGGTGACGTTTGAACTTGTTCATAGGACAATTTTTCGTTGACGTGAGCGGCTAGGCGATCCGGTATGACCTGATACCGGTTACATCCGTCGATAAAGACAGAAAGGAACAGGCAAGCGTACAAGTATGCGGTCCTGATTTTCATCACAGACCCTCAACAGACCTCGCCGTCCCGCAGGCGCATCGATCTTCTATCGTTTGCTGCTCGGTTGCTCACCTTCGTGACCGGGGGCTGGTCCCGGCGGCAAAGCACGCGGCCCGCTTGGTGGATCGTGACCACCGACCGTAGCTTCGCCCATAGGACCCGCAGGCGTCGGACGCTCCTGGGCCGCGGTATTTCCACTCTTCGGTTTTGGTTCACTACGGACTTTGTTGATCGCATCCATGTATTGCGAGACATCAGGGGACATATCCTTGGAATAGACGGAACTCGTTGCGGGATACAAGTCCTTTTTGGAGACGTTCAATGTCAAATGGCTTCCTTCCTGTTTGAACTGACTCCATTGGAGGGGCAGTTGATACTTGGTCTCTTCCAATTCGAGAACGGCGTACTCAACTTTTCCCGTCTTGGTATCCTTCAGCAGTTTTTCGATCGTACCGAGCGTCTCGCCTTGCTTGTTTTTCACGACTTGATCCAACGGCCCTCCCTTTTCATCGACCAATTCGCCTTGACGCACCGGCACGACATCATATTTGCCGACAACGCCCTCCCGACCACCGGTCATATCGGTTGCCTGTTTTTCAAGAGGATTCGGCTGATTCTTCTGGGTGCCGGACATCGTATCACCGGAGCCGCCGCTCGCCTGGGACATAGCCCAGTTGGGAGCCAGCAGCATCGCCGTGACTATCATCGTGTAACCCATTCGACTTCCCCTGGTCATAAGAACCTCCTCGTCATAGCCTACGTTCAATTGGCCGATGTCCGACCCGTCCCGGCGCCTTCGGGAATTTGCAAGCCGGCTGACTGTGAAAGCTTCATGATCGCATGCATCATATGTTCGGTCGCGTCGGTCGTCTGCCGCTGTTCCCCGTGTTCGATGGCTTCGCCCAACGCATAGACTCCTTCATTGAGCCGTTCGTTATGGCCGCTCCGCTGAGCGCGCTTTGCCGCATCGAGCGACTTCTTTGCGTGGGTCACCAACGCGTCGGGCTTGCCCTGTTTTCCCGCTGACTCTGCTTCCAGGGCATGGGTCAACGCTTCACGTACCGTGTTCTTGAACTCCATGCCGGTCTCCTGTTTCATCGTCTGGGACACTTCTGCGGACCTCGAACGAGCGCTGCCCATGGTATTCGTATCCAAATCGTAGAACTGATAGACCACCAGGGCCCACTCTCTGTTCGACATATCGGGCCAGTTATCCTTGTCGAAGCCGGGCGCGTTTTTTAAACGCTCTTCCTTCACGTTCAGAATGAAGTGCTCTTTGTCTTTGCTCAGCGTCATGATTTCCCAAGGCACGGCAAAATACTTGTCTCCCAGCCCAAGAAACCCGCCGAATGAAAGGACCGCATATTCGACGAAGCCTCCGCTTCGCCAATTGATAACCAAGTCCTTGATCTCTCCCAGGTCTTTCCCCTCCAGATTCGTCACGTGTTTGCCGATCAGGTTCGTCGCCTTTGTCACTCCCACGAGTTGTTGATCTGCCTGGGCAACGTAGCCCGGAGAAGCAATGCCGAGCATCAACGCCGCGAGGCCGCAGGCGAACGGTGCAATGCGTCTGTTTTCCATAAACAATACCTCCTTTACCGGTTCACCGTTCTCTCAATTCATCTGAAGAACTCCGTTGTCAGGGATTATTGCGCACTGAACAGTCTCGCCACCGAGACGTTCTCATCGAACCCGATGTCGCCCTTCGTCACATACGCGGATTGAGCATTCGCTCGACTGGGTCGGAGAACGGAAACGGACGAGCGATCGTAGAATCGATACGCCATGAATCCCGGCGCGCTCTTGAGATGTTCTTCTGTCACATTCCACACGAAGTGATCATGGTTCTCGCTCGGCGTCAATGCCGCCCACGGCACCGCAACGTATTCCTCTCCCAATCCGAGGAACCCGCCGAAGGACAGCACGGCATAGTCGATATATCCGTCGCTCCGCCAATTGATCACCAGATCTTTAATCCTTCCGAGATTTTTCCCATCGGGATTTTTCACCGGCTTCCCGATCATCTGTGCATAGTTCGACACGCCCGCAAGCTGGTCCTCGGCATGGACCAAACTCCCTACCCAAACACACCCCACCATCGTCAAGCTCACAATACCCCACTTCAATACGGACATCTGTCCGCGAACCGAGGCGGCTGATCGCTTAAGACTCATGATTCTCATTCACTCGCTCTCTTCTTCACTCACACGTAAACTCGGGAATCCCCTACCTCTTTATCAAGAAACGTTCTCGACACTACTCGCATCACAACATTCTGCAAAACACAATCTGCAAAACACAGACCGCTTCTTCATGACTCATTATTCCTCTTGTCCCCCATAAGTCATGTCTCTCATCCTATCGCGAGGTGCTTCGCTGAGAGTCTCGAGGAAGAAAATGGGGAAGGGGAAGAACGGCAAAATGATTCCGACACCCGGGACCCTTACTCGGACAAGATGTCTGTCCTAAAGACAAGTCTTCCAGAAAACCTATTCAACGATAAGGAGAGATGGAACCTTGACCAGGGAGAAGGACGCCACTCGTGTCTAGGCACTTGGCTTGCACCAGCCAGATCCCTTGAGAAGGGAAGGATGCTGCCTATGGAAAACATCGGGCGCAGACGCTGGGCGATCGCAGAAGGTTACATTCCGGCAGGGAGCCATGGTCCTGCCCCGCAGATGACCAGCCACGAAACAGTGTGCCTGTTGAACGCGTCCGATCGAGATGCCCGGGTCCGTATCACAATTTTCTACAGTGACCGTGACCCGGGAGGACCATATCAGCTCATGGTGCCGGCGCGACGAACGAGGCATATCCGTTTCAATGACCTCACGGATCCGGAACCGGTCCCTCAGGAGACCGATTTCGCCAGTCTTATCGAATCCGATGTACCGATCGTGGTGCAGCATACCCGCCTCGATTCACGTCAGGCTGAAAACGCCCTGCTCAGCACCATCGCGTTCGCAGGTGACACGTGAGCAGGACAACCGTCTCTTCCACCGCACCGCGACCGACCGTAGACCCGTACGCCCGGGAGACAACTAGAAAAGAAGATAGCCTCGATCGTGACGCCCCGCGCGCGGGACAACGGGATACGATTCGATCTCACGACTGAACCGAGCACGCAATGATTCGATGAGTCCACGTCACTCTTCGCCAACGTCCAGAAACGTACCGGTGTCCTTGTCATCAGATAAATCCACGCGCGACAAAGCGGGAATCGACCGACACCTGTGGGAGATCCGCCCGATTCGTGATCTCTTCATCCTCGGTGCCATCGCAGGACTACTCTGGTCTCTGTACGCCTTGCATACCGTCTTTTTGCCGGTGTTTATCGCCCTTCTATTCGCCTACCTGGTTCATCCGTTTGTCGACTACGCTTCCTCCCACTGGGCTGCTCCGCGCCCCCTCACGGTCGGAATACTCATGTTTCTGCTGGCGCTCGCCCTCGTCGGCATCGGATTTTGGCTGGTGCCTCTCATCGTCGAACAAACTCAGGCGCTGATACAGAAAATCCCGGTGTACATACGAAGTCTTTCACAACGCTATGACGCCTGGCTCGGCGGCTCGTCTTTCAATCTACGAGACCTGTTGGGCCGCCTGTACGACGACCCCCTGGCGACACTGCAACCGCTCCTCTTGGGAACCGGCCAGGCCTTCGGCCTGCTCGGACAGCTGCTGGGGATCACGGTCAACGCCGCCCTCTACACGTTCTTGATTCCCGTCTATTTTTTCTTCTTCGCCTGGCACTTTACACGCATGAGCCAAACCGTCGTCCGCCTGATTCCCCTTTCGCATCGACCGCACATCCTGCACGTCTTGCATCGGATGGATACGGCCGTGCGCGGCTTCTTTTTTGAACGCCTCCTCATCACCGTGATCACAGGTGTGTTGTACGCGATAGGGTGGGCCTTGACCGACGTTCCCTATTGGTTTCTGCTGGGAGTGGCCACCGGCTTAGCCTCCTTGGTGCCATATCTTTCCGCCGTCGGATGGCCCTTGGCCGTCATACTGAAGTACGCCGACGCCGTGACCGCCGGTCAGTCCGCCGAGACCGAATGGATGGCGGTCTTGTTATGGCCGAGCGTCGCTTACTTGGTGGTGCAATTCATCGAAAGCTGGATCCTCACTCCCTGGCTGCAAAGCCATTCCACGGACATGAGCGCGGCAACGATTCTCATCGTTGTGCTCTTGGGTGGCGCCGTCGGGGGACTCTTCGGACTGATCTTCGCGATTCCGTTCGCGGCCTGCCTCAAAATCTTGATCGAAGAATATATCAAGCCGCGATGGCTCCAGTGGGTACGTGACGCCTAGCCTGCAACGCAACCAGTGACGGATCAAGGAGGTGCCAATGAGACGTACGAATGCCATGTTGGGTCATCGTCCCGACTACGGCTGTTCCAACTCGGTGTTACGGATCGCCCGCTGACAATCGTACGTCATGGTCATCCTCCCGAAACAATTTCCGATGATCGTCATGGATGTCTAGGGAACGCCCCAGTACGGTAGATCGTAAGACCTCTGTAGTCTTTTTCATGAAACGAATGAACGGAAAGGAGCGCAACATGGACCGATTGACGACACTGCTCTTGCTTACACTTCTTGTGTCAGGAAGCACGGCATGCGACGCCACACGAGAGCTGGTCAAAGCGCCTTTTGAGGCGACCACGGCGTTGTCAAATGGAACCACACAGGCTTCAAAGGAAATACTGGAACCGCTCAAAGAGTTCACTTCAAGCACCACTCCTGGGGCGATGTATAACGATCCGCTGAAGGCGAAACATCGATTCCAGGTTTTCATCGCGTATACCTTCGATAACGTTCAACGGGACATCGCTCAAGGAAAAGGGGAATATTTGACGTCCCTCGCGACGCTTGCCGATATCCCGCAAGAACGGCGTCCCGAGTTTTTTGCCATGCTGCAAAATCGCTATGCCGCCATCTATTCCACGGACAAGCCGATCGAATCGCTGCATCGCTTGGTCGCCGTGGCCTGGCCTGAGCACGGTTCCGAGAAATGAGGCCTCAACCAGCGGTCGCTCGCGTGCTCTCCTGTTCGTTACATTGAAGGACTTCACCTATGTCCAAGCCGAAGCGCATCGATGCCGATCAGCTCATTCGCCGGTACTATGAAACAGAGGGTACGGAGCAGGAAGCTTTCCCGGAGGACACGCTTGCCCCTGTATCACGTTCGTCCGAAGAGACCACACCGGATGCCACGCTGTCCGGCGGGGACGTAGATGCGGCCGGAAGCGGAACGGATGCCGGTGAGGAGACAGTGGGAGGATCGGCTCCTACTCCGGATCAGGATGTGGTCGATGAATTGGGCGAGGCGATCGGCATCACGTATGAGGATGCCGAGCCTCTGCGATTCGGCGACAAATTGGCGGATCGCGATGCGCGCCGATGGGAACTGAACCCCGCGTCGTCCGAGGGATACCAGGAACGAGTGCAGGAACTCGCATCTTCCGAACCCGTTACGCCCACTCGTCCGCAGACCCCGCGACAGACACAAGCCGCCGGAACCGAACGAGGAGCGCCCGGCCGCGGCAAGTCCCGCGCCAAAAAGACGCACAAGAAGAAACGATGATCAGCTGATGTCCGACTGATGGCACAGACACCGTCTTAACGGAAGGAGCCGATGATTATGGAACTGAACACGTTATCTCAACAGCACCAAAACTGCCTCAACGCGTGTTTCTCATGTGCGCAGATCTGCGAGGCATGCGCGAATGATATGATCGGCATGAAACATCACCACGACCATGATGATTTGATGACGCGTTGTATCCGGCTTTGTCACGACTGCGCGGACATTTGTATTCTAGCCGCCAAATTCATCAGCCGCTCCTCGCAACGAGCCGAGTCTCTATGCCGACTTTGCGCGGAGATTTGCGACCAATGCGCGGAGGTGTGCGAACGCCATGCGCCTCAACATGCCATGTGCGGTCCATGCGCTGAAGAGTGCCGTCGGTGCGCCGATCTCTGTCGCGAAATGGTCGGGGCCGCGGCTCCCTCTGCGTGACTGCATGGGACGGATCGATGAACCGGCGGCCGTTATGATCAGAAGCCGCATTCCGATTTTTATGGCTTTCACTCTGGCCTTCGCCGTCTGGTTCATCACCGCGCCGATGGAGGCGGCGATAATCGTTCACACATACGAAGCCGGTCCGCCGACGGACCCAAGCCCCGGCCCGACCGACCCGACCCCCCGCCCATCTGGGCCGATCCCGCCTCCTCGGCCACCGGCCCCTACACCGAACCCACCGCATCCATCCCCTTCTCCGAGCCCTGGTTCACCGTAGGTAGGATGGGGAGGACTTCAAATGGTACCGAACTATTGGGAATCGATTCGAATCGGATGGACCATTCTCTGGCGAGGAGTAGGCAGCGTGCTGTTGCTGCTCATGCTCATGAACGGACTCATCGTCACGGGCTGGCCCGAACTTTCTCGCACGAGTCCGTCCTGGGGAGCGATCCTCTTTCCCTTCGTGGTGACGGCATTCATCGGCGCCTTTGGCATCATGCCTTGGCTTGTCAAGTCTCTGTGTACGGCCTCATACCCGGGGTTCCGTCTCCAATTCACGCATGAACCGATCCAGCAGGTTCACGCGCAAAACGGCCCATAGGAGCGACACCATGGACAAGAAATTACCGCAGGCGAACTATGAACCGCGATCATATGATCTCCACGGGCTTCACGGCATCTCGGACCGGACGCTCGCGATGCATTTCAAGCTCTATGAGGGCTACGTCACGCAAACGAACGCGCTCACGGCAAAAATCAACCAATTCCTCGCGGACGGGAAGGTGGACCAGGAAGAAATGCCGGTCTACTCGGAGCTCAAGCGGCGATACGGGTTCGAATACAACGGCATGGTGCTGCACGAATACTATTTCGACAATCTCATGATCGACGGATCTCCGGATCCCGGAACTCATTCTCCGTTCAGACAAGCAACGGAACGCAGCTTCGGCTCATATGAAGCGTGGAAAGGCGACTTCATCGGCGTCGGCAAGATGCGGGGAGTGGGCTGGGCCGTCTGCTATCTCAACCCCTCCAACGGCAGGCTGACCAACCATTGGATCACGCTGCACGAAACGGGCACCGTGGCGGGCTTCATCCCGGTCCTTGTCATGGATGTCTGGGAACACGCATTCATTCTCGATTACAAGCCCGCCGAACGGATCGACTACATTGAAGCGTTTTTTTCCAATGTCAATTGGAAAACCGTCGAGCATCGACTGGAGCGCACGATCGCACCGACGTCCACCTCGGCGGCGGCCTGACCTTACCATTCAATGACCGCCCGAACCGGGAGATGATCGGAAGCGAGACGCGAGAGCGCCGTCTTATGGACACGAATGTCGGTGACGCTGCCTGGCGGCCTGATCCAAACGCGGTCGAGCGCAAACAGAGGAAACGGAGAGGGAAAGGATCGGAGCGGAGGTGAATGTCCGAAAATCCTGTTGATCCAGCGAAGCGGCCGACCCCACAAGAACCATTCGTTGATGTCGCCCATGAGTAGGCAATGGCGCGCGCCGAACCGTTTGAGAAGTTCGCGTACCTGCCATCGCCTTTCACCCGGGCGTAACCCTAAATGAGTCGCGATGACTTGAACCTTTTCGGTACCGCATCGGACATCGAGATCGATGGCGCCGCGAGGCTCGTGATGGGGAATGCTGAGATCGACCAGCCGGACTTCGTCCAGCGTGCACGTCGTCAACACACCGTTCCCACAGGCCCCCGCTCGTTGCAGCATGGGACCGGCAATCGCGGTCATGCGAAGGTGATCGGCCAGCCAATGCAAGGTGTCTTCTTTTTCCACTTCTTGAAGGGCAATGAGATCGGCCTGCAATTCCTCCAGTACCCCCAAGATGCGCTCACGGCTGTACCGTCCATCCCACCCGACACACCGATGCACATTGTACGTGGCGACTGCGAGACGCATGATCAGAACCGACAGATGGTTGGGGAATGGATCAAAGAGCCATGGCATCGCGGAGGCGGAGCGGCATCTGTTCTCTCGAGCCTCACTCCCAATCCGGCCCCCGCACAGCCCTGTTCGAGAACGATGTTGACGCTGAAATCTGCACGACCACCGCATCCCGCAGTCTACGCCTCTTACAACCGCCCTCTCGATCCGCCAGGCCGAACTTCCAACATTGGTGCAATCAGAATGCCTGTTATTTCCGGAGAGCGGTCCCCTCCACTGGGCTGCAGCCGAGAGAATTCGATACCCTCTCCGGCGGACAATCTGTCTTGCTTGCGGACTTTTGTAGACAGAAAGGATCGATTGGCACTCGATGGTCGCACCGCTGCCTTGAAACATCCAGTTCACCCGATCAGTTGGAGATGGCTTAAGCAACAGGGCCGTATGGATGTGCATGCGTCGAATACCGTGTCGAGAATGGTTCTTCTCAATTCGCAAGCACCTTCTCGCGAGGACCTTCATGTGCCGCCTAGCGCCATGGTGTTTGTGTATCGACGTGCGGCCCCATTTTTGCAAACCGGCATAGAAGACAAATTACTTCTTGCCCACACATAAGAGGAGCATGATCATGTCTAAAGCGGTCCATTCCACCTCGACATCCGTCGATGAGCTTCGAACGATGTTGCTCGGCAAACGGTCGGCTGTTCAACAGCAGATCAATGAACTCCTGGCGCAGTATCGAGAGCATTATTCCACGACCCACAATGATTCCGTGCTCGACCTCGAAGACATGTCGCTACGCGACAGCACGGCCGAACAACAATTGTCGCTGCTGGAATCGCGCAACCGCACCCGCGTGATGCTCGACACGGCGCTCCGCAGACTGGACGACGGAGAGTATGGATTGTGCGAGGATTGCGGCGCCGAGATCGGTGCCGGTCGCCTGAGGGCTCTCCCGTTCGCCAAACGCTGTCTGAACTGCCAACATCAGGCAGAAGTGTTGGAGAAAATCGCGAGACAGGAAGACCGTCGGGACGACGCGTAACCATAGGGGCAGGCCATTCCCTCGGGCGCTATGGCATGAGTCATCGGGCTTCCAGGACGTGCGGCGGTCCCGCATGCGACTAGGGCTTTTCCCAGTTCCCTCGTACTTTACTCTATGAAATTCTGCTAGATTGTGCGGATTTCCCGCTTGGTGTAAGGTGCCGCGCGTTGCAGCGAGGATACCATCGCACTCGCGGGATTCCATAATCGTACCTTCATTTTCCTCCTTACCATCACCTTGACCTGTGAGGGGCTCTTTTCCGCATGGCCGGCTTGGGGGCTGGGGGCGGGCAAGCTTTACCGTACGGGTAAGAATGCGACGGTGCTTATCATCGGAATCGATGATGAATCCCATGCCTTGTCATTCGGCAGCGGCGTGTTCGTGTCTCCAGACGGCCTGCTCTTGACGAACGCGCATGTCATTCATGAATCCACACGGATCCTGGTCTACGGGGAGGTGGTCCGCCAACCTGCAACGCCCGAAGTCATAGCGGTGGATCCGGATCTTGATCTGGCCGCCCTGCGCCTGACCGAATCGTATCCGGTTCCATATTTGCCGTTGTCCCGAGAGCCGCCCGAGGACGGCGCGGATGCGGTGACGATCGGCTATCCCCGCTTGCCGGATGTGCTCCAGATGGGCGTCACGATCCATCCGACGGTGTTTCCTGTCACGGTGAGCGGAGAAGCGACGGGGCAGTCCCGCATCACGCACAGACCTCTGCCGTTCCTTCACGTCACCGGGCTCATGAACGCGGGAAGCAGCGGCGGCCCGCTCGTCGCCGCCGCGTCCGGACAGATCATCGGGCTTGTGGTGCATACCGTTCCTTATCTGGAAACGGCAAAAAATGCGCAGGGTGAATCGATGGGACGGGTGATGTTGCGCGCAGGTTTGAGTTATTGCATTCCCTCATCGAGGATTCGCGAATGGCTGGGCACCCTTCACTTCCCGAGCGGCGATCCCGAGGGACCGCCGGATCCTCACCGCCCGACCGCGAAATCAACAGGGCTCGCCGGATTCGTCGCGACGGCGCACCTACTACAATTGATGGCGGACGTCATTCGGAAAGATCCCGACCTCCTGGACATGGCGATCCGGCACTATGAATCGGCGTTGCGGCTGGAATCAAATCGACCGGATATTCTGCATGATCTCGGCCGCGCGTTGGCTTCCAGGGGTGACGCCGATGAGGCGTGGACGAGATATGAACTGGCGTTGACGCTCATGCCGGATGATCTTGAACTCTTGACGGACGCCGGCGATCTTCGTCGTCAGCAGCGACAATTCGGCAAAGCGGAAACGTTCTACAGAAAGGCTTTGCAACGGGCTCCCTGCTACTCCCGAGCCCTGCTCGGCCTCGGGATCATCAGCTCCGAACAAGGTGACGCTCAAGGAGCCAAGCGGATGTTTCAGCTCGCCGCCCACTGCCCGTCTTCTTCCTCATGGGCGGCTTACCAGTTGGGCATTGAACTGGAGCGGCGCGGCGAGCCGACCGAGGCGCTGGCCGTCTGGGAGCAAGCCCTCAATGAACTCTCGCATCCGGTGCCGTCCGGACAACGCTTGATGGCTCGCATACGCCATCGTGCGAGCGAACTGAGGAATCGACTCCAGTCGACATCCCCCTCCAACTTTGCTGCATCGGCATCAACACCGGAGCGGCTCGAAGGCCGGTTGCACGGTGAAACGAACAGACCGCCAAACAGAACTACCGTTGAGTAAATGTTGGCTTCCAACGGCATGCCGGAGGTCACAGGCGTATCGTCATTCTATAATCCACAATGCCACGCTCTTCGCATCTCGCAACATGCGGTCCGTCACTCCACCGCCGAACAAACGTGTGATTCGAGACGTGCCGGTACGTCCGACCACGATCGTGTCGTGATGTCCTTCCTGCGCTTCTTCTAGAATGGCGGTCGCAATGTCGCTCTCATGACCGAACTTTGTCCTGATTCGACTTTCATCGATGCCGGACGCGATCAGCGCATCGCAAGCCTTCCGCAAGAGCGGACTCTTGGTCTCCCGCTCTCGCTTGAGCCATTCATCCTGCTCCCGGTGCAATTGCGCGCTCAATTGTTTCTCTATCGCAGGGTTCTCCGACCCGCCGTGCTCCAACAGAGCGCGGGGCATCGGCCTCAGGACATGAAACAACGTCACGGTCACATGGGAAGCGCGTCCCACTACCGTTCCCACATACTGCACGGCACGCCGAGCGTTCTCCGACTCGTCGATCGCCAAAAGAAGACGCATGGCCCATTCGAATGCGTATCGTTCCGCTTGCTTTACTCTGTATCTAAGGCCGTATTCCCCTTGCTGATGTGTTCGTTATTGGTGCACCACTTTCTTGAGGGACGGTGCATCGGATTCCACATCCTGGTGCGTCCGTGAAGCCCCACGATCGACACTCCATCGCCCCGATCCATACGCGGCCACATACAGCAGGCCGCCGATCATTGCGAGATTCTTTAAAAAGTGGATCGTCTGATTCTGGTCCCCAAAGTTCGTATGGAACAGCAAAGTCGTCGGTATCATGAACAGGATCAGCGCGAGAGCACCCCATTTGGCCCACACTCCAAGCAACAGCGACAACCCGCCGGCCACCTCCACGACAACCGCTCCCGCATACAGGAACGTGGTCGCCGTGGTGATCCCCATCGCGGCCATGTACTGCTGCGTACCCTGCGGATCGGCGATCTTGTTGATACCGGACATCAGGAAGATCAATCCGATCAGGGCCCGTCCTATCAGGCTGGCATACGCCTTGTCATCCATCGTCGCCACCTTTCTTTCACCTATCCGGATGTAGAGAAACGCCCTCAGACACCGCCGCGTCACCAAGACATGGCGCTCCTCATTCGTCGCGCCGTGCGCCTCGGGCCAAGTGGATCATCACTCCCAGATAGTCCTGCACATGTCGCGTGACCAGGAACCGATTACGCGCGAACTCCTTGGCTTGACGACCGATCACCTCGATCCGCTCCGGCTCATTCAGCAAACGTTTGATGTAGAAAGCCGCACCGGCGGGTGAATTGACCGTGTACCCCGTGTAGCCGTGGATCAATTGCACGGTAATGCCGCCGGTATCGCCCCCGATGACGGGCTTGCCTTTCCACATGGCCTCCGTCACCGTCAACCCGAACCCTTCCCGAACCGATTTCTGAATGATGATGGTGGCAGCGCGCTGCAACGCATTGACTTCCAGGTTCGCCGTCGGCGGCAGCAGCAACAGTTGCACGTCCGGATCCACCCCCACCGCCTCCTGCACCTCCGCGAGCACCGCCGCCCCTTCGGGATCATCCGTCGCCGTGCCGCCCGCCAGCACCAGTCGGCAATCATGGCTCTGTTTCACGATCCGGTAGGCGGCCACCACGCCGAGCGGATCCTTAAACCGATCGAATCGAGAGACTTGCAGCAGAATCGGCTTATCCGTCGGGACGTTCAACTTGTCCAGCACCGAACGGATCTCTTCCTCCGTGAGTTCGCGGTTCTTATCGCTCAAGGGATCGATCGACGGGTAGACGATGAATTGCGGCACCGGCAGGCGGCGTGCGAACTTCGGGAGGGACACGATCGCCGCATCGTACTGCGACACGAACGGGCGGAGGAACTGCCATACCCCCGGTTGAGGGGACGATACGTCGATGTGGCACCGCCATAACCATCGCGCCCCCGATGGGCGTGAGCCGATGAGCGCGGCCGGCTGAGGGTCATGGATCATGGCGACGTCGGCATCCAAGTTGAGATGTTGCGCATTATCCCGATTGGTGTCGAGATAGGCCTCATACATCGCCTTCGTAATGTGTTGAGCGGTTCCCTGCAAGGCGTTATGGAAACTCTTCGTCGTATGATAAAACGCATCGGAGCCGGCCATGATTTCCCAACGGGTCTGAATTCCCAGTTCCTCGAACAGGGGCAACAGCCGGTGAAGCATCTCCGCCACTCCCCCGCCGTACCGGGTGGAGTTCACGTGCAACATGCGCGTTCCTTCCAAGCGCCGACCGAGTTGACGAAGCAATTCGATCGTGCCGGAAGGGACGAACGGACGATATTGTTCGAGCAGGTCCGCCATGCGTCAGGCCTTGTGTAACTCACCGTCGCACAATGCGACGATGCGGGCGCGCATCCCTTCCAGATTCAAGCCGAGGCGCACCACGCGTTCGACCTGCGCCGACAGCTGCGGCAGATTCAGACCTTCCGGGGCCTTCAGCCAATGGGAAAAATCATCGAACCCCGGCGTCTTTCGCATGCGGGCCTCGCACAGATGAAAATACAGGGCCCCCACTTCGACCTCGTGCACGACGTTCCGGAAATCCCACAAGGTCCAAGCCTGGCGCTCCAGCGGCGCCTCGATGACGTAGGACCGCACGAAGTCGAACGGTTCCGCACCAGTAATGCGATACACGGAAGGATGATGGCTGAGGTGCTCGTCGAGGATGGCAATAATGTCTTGTCGCAACGCTTCCGGCGAAAGATACGAGAACGGATCCAACACCCCCAGACGTTCTCCGAGCACACGATCATGGGCATGCAGCGCGGCCCAGGTGGCGAAATCATTGGGATACAAGGTCTGGGCGTATGCGTGACGCAGATAGTAGCTATGGGTGTGATAGTAAATGCTGTCGGAGGGAACTTCCTCCATCAACTCCAGGAGACGAGGAATGTCCGTGGCGCGCTTCCCAATTACCTCGCGCAGCTCCATACAGCTGACGAATTGAAACGGACGCATGGCTCGGGGATATTCGTTGGCGGGCGGATTCATGCGGCCGACTTCTCTGACTGTGCGTGCGGACTCCTCCGCCGTCGCGATGTTCGGGGGGGTTCTCGATCCGAGCCGATGTGTTGTTCTTTTCGAAATTGGGCCGTCAGGAATTCCGTTTGCTCGGCCGTCAGAGAACCGCGCGGAGGATGACGGGCATCCTCGTACTCTCCTCGCTCGATGGAATCCAAATATTGTCCCCAGGACAACAGCGTCCCCTGACAGACCGTCCTGTCGGACGGAACCGTGACGCTTTCCAACTCCACTCGACGGAGCAGCTCGCCCATCAACCAGCGAGGGATGTGCAACCGACGCCCGGGGTACACATATCCGAAGAGGATCATGTGGCTGAAGAGCACTCTCCAGTGCGCGTGGAATCGCCGGAGCAGCCGCGACCAGTCGAGCGTCCGGGAGCATGCGTGGAACAGGTGCGCGATATCGGCCCCGTCATAGCGCTCCCTATCCATGACAAACGCTTTCGACCAGATCATCTCCTCGACGGGAACCAGATACGCCGGCTCGCCCAAGAGGACGACCTTGGGGGCTTCACCGAACCATTCGGCATCGACGGCGCAGATACCGTTTCCCGATCCGAAAATGATGTCAATGACGTGATCCTCTTTCCACGCCTTGCAGATCCAATGGGGAAACCGCACTTCCGTTGCGTATCCTTTCTCGGCCAAGAACCGCATAAGCTGGTCCACGGTCTCCCGGTGCACGAAGACGTCCAGATCCTTGGTCCGACGCACCACCCCGGCATAGCTTTCCAAGGCAAAGGCGCCGCCGACCAGAAAGGGAATTCCAGAATGTCGCATATCTCGCAATGCCTGTCGATAGAGTGCCTGGGCGGGCCGGTCGACGAGCTCTCGAGTCATGTTCATATCCGTTCCACCGTCTTCGTCAACGGAAGCCGAATCACCCGCAGCGGCGGTTCCTGGGTAGTCTGTTGAAGCAGCAGGGGCAGGGCGACGTTGTATACGGGTATTCCGGCCTTGGTCCGTCCTTCCAGGGATCCGTGGTGCGCGTGGCCATGAAAGACCGCCGTCGCACCGTACCGATCGATCGGCTCCTCCAAGCGGCTGGTCCCCAGAAACGGGACGATTTCCGGCGATTCTCCGACCAGAGTCTCCCGGATGGGGGCATAGTGCAGCAACACGACACGAGGCGACGCGGCCTGTTTGGCCAAGGCCGATTCCAATTTCAACGCCTCGTCGACCGATTCATGGACGAACCGTTTGACGGCCGGCTCTCCCCAGGACTGCAACAGGCGATCTCCGAACCCTCCCGCGAATCCTTTGACTCCGACGAACTCCACTCCTTTTATCTGCACGGACGTTCCATCGAGCACGCACATCCCCTGACGTTCGAACAAATCGGTAAGCGATTCAGCATGGCCCGATTCATGGTCATGGTTTCCCAGCACGGCGGCCACGGGAATCCCTTCGAGAGCCGGAAGGGCTTCAACCAGCAGCTTCGCCTCTTCCGGCTTCCCGTAATCGGTGATGTCACCGCACAATAAGAGAACATCGCAGCATTCCGCGATCCGCCCGAACAGGGATCGAATCTCCTCGACCCCGAATCGGGGACAATGCAGGTCTCCTATGGCTCCGATCCGTACGTTTCCGTCGACCGGCATCTCAGTCTGGCTGTTTATCGGGCTCTTTTCCGTTGTGCCGTTGAGCCGTTTGCACCTGGAGGTGGTTGTCGACTCGTCTGACGCCGCTGACCTGTTTCGCGAGTTCCTCGGCTCGTATCCTGTGCTCCGAAGTCTGCACCGTTCCACTCAGCCGTACGATTCCCTGTTCCGTGTCGACGTCTACTCTCGCAAAATTGGCCCGACGATCGGCGGTGAGATTCTTTTGCACCGCCGCCGTCACAGACGCGTCATGCATGGTTTGAACGGCCGCGTTGCTCTGCGTGCCCTGACAGGCGGCAAGCCCGCCGACCAACCACAGTGCGAGCAAGAACCCTCGCATGGAGCGTCCTCCGGAAATATAGAACAGGATCACATTGCCGAGCGGCCCGGCTCGCGCGCCATGTCTTGCGCTTGCTTGGCGAATTCCTTGGCCGAACGTCCCGCATCACGAACCGCCTCTTCACCCTTGTTGTAATAATCTTTTCCCCGTTCCACCGCGGTGTCCCATGCCTCTTGTCCCTTCTCCACCAAATCATCCGTCGCGCGATTGGCGTAGTCACGCAACATACCGCGCAACTCCGATCCTCGCTGAGGAGCAAACAGCAGTGCGATGCCGGCCCCGATCAAGGCTCCGGCCATGAATGCGGACCATCCCGTGGCGTCTCCGACATGTTCATCGTAATAGCTTCCATTGCGCATACTGGTACCCTCCTTTGGTGTCTAGTCACTAATCGGAATGTTGTGATGGCATCCGGGTTTCATTGACCTGTCGTTCCGCTTCAAACCAGTGGGCCCAATCATTGCCGTGTTGACAACCGCCGTCTTGAAACAGGATGAACGCCCGCTCCGCGATTCGGCGGTGCGCCGAATCCTGTTCGATGCCGTCGTGCCCGTTTGGAGCAGAAGCGGAAAGCTTTTCATCGAGAACCTTCTCCGATTCCTGCAATCCGGAGGACGGCTCCTCTGGAATCCGCTGTGTCTCCTGCCGCTGTTTCGACCCCGCGACGGGCTGTGATGAACTGCGCCGGACGGCATGCCCGCTCGAGCCCCGACCGGTCGATTCAGCACGCATTCGGTCTTCCTTGGGGTCTTCCTTGTCCGGATCCGGCTTTGCTGCCGGGATCTGAGACTGCTTGGTTTTACGTTTGTCCGTACCTGCCATAACTTCCTCTCCTGTCGCGAGCACCTTCCTTGATCCGCGATTACCTCATCCGTGATCATTCTGGATCATTGACGACCGCTTCATTCTCTGTCCGATGGTCCTCTACTGTCCGCTGCGAGACGAGAGCAACTGTTTGATCGTCGTGGCCGTACCCATGTCGGAGGCTTCGACACGAACCTGATCCCCTTCTTTGAAGGCACAGTGGCCGATCTGGAATCCGGATCCGCGTGCCACGTCTTCCTTGGCTCGTGGGTCCGTCGAACCGACAGTCGCCTGCAGGTGTGATGGATCTTGCGTTGGTGGAGCGAGGGCATGTTGCTCCAGGTCTTTTCGATCGCGCTCTCCCGCCTTGGCTGCTTGCTCATGGTTCTTGGAAGACTGTTGCATCGAGGCAGTCGGAGGAATTTCCGTACGTTCCCGGACTCCTTCCTGACCAGACGAGACGTGGGCCTGATCGCTGGATGGACACACTTTATTCGTATCCTTGGTGACGCGAAGATGTATCTGTTGTCCGCGGTCTCCTTCGATCGTATATTCCTCACCTTGGATCTTTTTGATAGCCCCGATGATGATTTCCGGCCCTGCAAGGATTGGGGACGAGGCTGCACCGCTTAAACCCAGCCCCTGCTGGCCGCTCTGCTGACTCGACTCCCCCTTCGAAACACCGGGATTGTCTTTGGAACCGGCATGGCCCGCATCTCCCAAGAAGGCCCACCCACCAACTATGCTACACAGCATGCATAGTACGCGTGACGCTCGCCTCAGATCTATTCGCACCGGAGCGGTTTCTATTGTATGCATGAGTCAACCCCTTTGAAACAGATGGCGATGATTAGGCGATTCCTTTGTCCGGCGGCCATGGATCATGGCAATCGAAGGCATGACAGTCGGACATCCGACGGGTTCGCTGTCGGTGAATATAAAACACGCGGTGATCAACGGTCAGAACCCAACAATCCGGAGCCACCAATCGCACAAACACGACTCCGTCCTCTGCCTGGGAATCGCTTTTCCTCTGCTTCGCGTCCAACACTTGTGTATCGATAACCATGTGTTCACCATATCCAAAGTTCTTCCGGACATTAACTAGGAGACCGCCTAGGTTTGTTGCATGGCGGCATGCTCGGGAGGCTCCGAGTGAAGAGTTCGGGCGGTCCGTGTCATCGTGTTTCACATGATGAATGTCGGTCGCACTGTACTCTTCTCGCTTGCTCTCATGCTCGTAGCCTGTCAAAGCTTGCCCGGTTTTTCACGCAGCGGTGAAGTGAGGGCCATCACGATTGGTAATCAGTTGTCGATCGCTGCCATCGAAGCGGCGGAAGGAGACGAAATCCGATGGACCAATACGCTCATGACGCCGGTGCGGATCGTTGTTTTGGATTATGTCTTGAACCGGTTGTCCTGCCGCAGCAACTTTAGCGGCCACTTCTACAGCGGTGCGGAGGTGACCCTCCAACCCGACGAAAGTGCCGGCTTGTGTTTTCGTAATCCCGGGACGATCCGCTATGTCGTCCGAAGACCATCGGATCTCCGCAACAACGGTGAAACCGCTGAATTGGGGCACATTCACATCCAGACCCTTTCAGAGCATCCGACGACAGAGCAGAACGCCGCCGCTGCTGCACCACCATGAATGGAGAAGAGTCGGCCTTGCCTCGCTGGACAAAAACTGAGCAGCCGTGGCGGCGATCAGGGCGATCAGATTGACGCTTCTCATCATTTTCACGCCGCGGCAATCGAAGTCGTGTCTCGTACTAGGGAAGTCACTTGTTTCATTTGCCCTACAATCCGCTTACCTTCACCTCAGTCTCATGCAAAACTGCCGGATCTCCGGGCCCTTACGTTCCAGTCATTGACATATCCATGATCACCATGCCGACGAAAGGATTAAGATGAAGATCGCTCAAGTTGCGCCGTTGCGGGAAAGCATTCCTCCTCAACGCTACGGAGGTACGGAACGTATCGTTTCGTATTTGACGGAAGAACTCGTTCGCCTGGGGCATGACGTGACGTTGTTCGCGACCGGGGATTCTTCCACATCGGCCAAGCTGTCCGCCGCCTGCCCGGCATCTCTACGTTCCAATCGGACGATATCGTGTCCGGAGGCGCCGTTGTTCCTTCACCTTGAGCGGGCGTTCGGCACCCACGCCGGGGGCTTCGATCTCATCCATTCCCACGTCGATCTCTTAGGTTTTCCCCTCGCCCGTCGATGCCGTACGCCGGTCGTGACGACGTTATATGGTCGGCTTGACCTGCCGGAACTGAACCCGGTGTTTCAAAACTTTTCCGACTTGCCCATGGTCTCGGTGTCCGAAGCCCAGCGCGGTTCGCTCCCGTGGATCAATTGGCAGGGCACCATCCATCTCGGATTGCCTCGTGATCTGTATTCCATGCATCCGCATCCCGGCGCGTACCTTGCCTTTCTGGGTCGGATATCACCAGGCCGAGGAATGGAGGATGCCATAGAATTGGCCAAACGGACTGACATGCCGCTCAGGATCGCGGCCAAGGTTGAACCGGCCGACCGGAGTTACTTCGAGCACATCGCACCACTATTCGAACATCCGCTGGTGGAATATGTCGGCGAAATCACCGATGCGGAAAAAGACGATTTTCTGGGGGAGGCCTATGCCCTCATCTGTCCGTACGATTGGCCGGAACCCTTCGGATTGGCGCTCATCGAGGCTCTCGCCTGCGGCACACCGATCCTCGCTTATAGGCGGGGCGGGATTCCAGAAATCGTCGATCACGGGAACACGGGGTATTTGTGCGAAAGCTTGGCGGAAATGGCCAATACGGTCGCATGGATTCCCAATCTCGATCGTCGCCGCTGCCGGGCCGCGTTCGAAGAACGGTTTACCGTCGAACGAATGGCGCAAGAGTACGCATTTCTCTATCAACGATCCGCACGCAAAGAAACCGTCCAGCCGGCCGATCAAGTTACTTACCGGAGCATGCGACAGTCGCCGCGTTCCGTACGTGCTGACGACGCGCGAATTGACGGGCATCGTATTGGGAAGCAGCGCCAAGTAAGACGATTGGCCGTCTAAATGCGCTATTTCCCATTCGGCCGGCTCAGGATCGGCGGCGGACGGGGCGGAGTCGATGCATCATATCGGCCGTGATCTGCTGTTGTACCTTGGCATACCCGTCCCACGGATCGTGGGTCAGTTGTGAGAACCGTTCCTCGATGTTGTGCAACGTAAACTGGTCGGATCGGAGGTTCGGAGAGCATTCATCCCACCTCACCGGAACCGAAAGGGGGGCCCGCGGCTTGGCGCGCGTCGAATAGGCTGCCACCGCGGTCGCACCTCGTCCGTTTCTCAGATAGTCCAGATACACCTTCCCCGTACGGGCGCGTTTCGACATGTTGTCGGTAAAGCGGACCGGAAGAATGCGGACCAGGTGTCCGGCCAAGGTTTTGGAAAATTGCTTGACCTCGTCCCACGAGTGCCGTCGTTCCAACGGCACCACGACGTGCAATCCTTTCCCGCCGGTGGTTTTGAGAAACGACGTCAGACTCAATTCATCGAGCAACGTTTTCACGAGACGTGCGGCTTCAACGACTTCGTGCCAGGGCACGTCGGGGGCCGGATCCAAATCGAGGACCATCCGATCCGGCTGTTCCAACCGATCCTCCGTGGCACCCCACGTGTGAAGTTCGAGGACGCCGAGTTGCACCAGCGCGACCAACGCCGCCGGCGTGTTTACGACCATATACTGAGCCGATCCATCCGTTTCTTGGATTTCAATGCGATCAATCGCCTCATGCACCTGATCGGTCACGTGTTTTTGATAAAAACACCCTGTCCCCTGTCCATCCGGACAACGCACCAACGTCAGCGGACGTCCTCGCACGTGCGGCAGGATCCGGCCCGCGATCCGCTCATAGAATTGCGCGAGCTCCAATTTGGTGATGCCATCGTGGGGGAACAACACTCGAAAAGGGTTGGAAATGCGGATCCCCGCCACTATCGGCACCCCGGCACGCTTTCGCGTTGGGCCGGATGACCGCTCTCGACGGGCGGAAGACAGGGGGGGATTCGACTGAGCAATCTCTTCTTCTCGTCGTCGGTCGGTCGTCAAACGGCTCGCAGGCACTCTGTCGGCGGACTCACGCACGATGGCGCCGGCCGCCTTGTCCTCCCGCAGACCGACGAAAGAAGCTTGGCGAAGGATGCCTTCCTGAGTCCATTCCGCAAACCGAACTTCGGCCACCAGTTCCGGTTTCACCCAATGTACGCCTTTGGCCTCCCCACCCGTTGGAGGATTCACGAAGGCCGGCTTCGGTTGTTGACGCGATCGCAAGGCACGCTGCAGTTGCGAGAGTCGTTCTTCGGAAAACCCGGTTCCGACCCGTCCCACATAGGTCAGCCCTCCGCCTTCGTACACGCCGAGCAACAATGCCCCAAATCCTCGCCGTGAACCGGACGGATCGGTGAAGCCGCCGATCACAAACTCCTGGCGACGGTGGCATTTCACCTTCACCCAGTGTTTAGTCCGGCCGGCGACATACGGACTGTCCGCCTGTTTGGCGATCACGCCCTCCAACCCGCGTCGACAGGCCGTCTCAAACACGATACGGCCCTGCCCACGAATATGGTCACCGTACCGCAAGGGACCGTTGTCCGGAAGCCCGTCCAAGAGAGCGGCGAGTCGCTGCTTGCGCTCATGGAGCGGGCGCGATCTGAGATCTTCGCCGTTGAGGAAGAGAAGATCGAAGACATAGTAAAGGAGCCGGACCTCACGCCCACGGTCGAAGGCGTTCTGCAACGCTTGAAAGCTCATCGTTCCATCCGGGGTGAGCGCGACGAGTTCACCGTCCAGCCATGCATTTTCCACGGGCAATCGGGCAACGGCCTGTCTCTGCTCGGGTAGTTTTTCGGTCCAGTCCCTACGGTTCCGCGAGAACAGGCGGGCCGCGCCCCGATCGATTCGGCACAACATGCGATATCCGTCGTACTTCAGTTCATGAATCCACCCGTCTCCTTCGGGCGCTCCGGAAACCAACGTCGCCAACTGGGGCGTGATCCATTCCGGGCAGGCCGCCTTGTCCCGTCGACTCCCGGATGCGTTGGAACGAGGGGCGGCACGGGTGGTCGTCTGTCCGGATTCCGACCTCGGTGTTCGCTTGTGGATCACGGACCGGCGGTTGGAATGCCATGTATCGACCTTGGCCCGAGCGATTTCTTCCATGGTCATTCCGCTTTTCACGCTTCGCGACGATGTGGCAGGTGCATTGTCGGACGCGGCCGTGCCGGCGGTGGCGTCGCGTTCCTTGATGAGCAACCAATTGTCTTCCTCGCGATTGCGCGCTCCACCCATGCGGACCAGGGTCCAGCGGCCCTGCAGCTTTTGACCCGCCAGCGTGAATTTCAGTCGTCCTTTTTCATAGCCCGCTCGAGGATCCCCGTCCGGAATCCACCGGCCTCGATCCCACACCATGACGCTGCCGGCGCCATACTGTCCGGGAGGAATGACACCCTCGAAATCGGCATATTCCATCGGATGATCTTCGACGTGCACGGCCAATCGTTTGTCGGAAGGGTTCAGACTCGGCCCTTTGGGGACGGCCCAGCTCTTGAGGGTGCCGTCCAGCTCAAGCCGAAAATCGTAATGGAGTCGTCTGGCGGCGTGTTTCTGGATCACATACTGCAGCGCCGAGCCGGATCGCGATGCGGGACCTCCCCGAGGTTCCGTGGTGCGTCGAAAATTCCGCTTTTTCCGGTATGGCTGTAACTTTTCCAAAGAATTCATCGCGGCGTTGGAGCAGGCTGCGGAAAAACACTTCGTTCATCCTTCGAGAGCCTCAGGGCGGACGGAGCGCTCAGTGAATACCGAGGGGCTTCGCTCGTGCTGAGCCCTCTCGAAACACACACTTCAAGTGTTTCCGCGGCCTGCGAGATACGCATGGCTGGTCGGCGCTTCCGACAGGATGGAACAACGGCTTTGTCGTGCGGTCAGCGACTGCATCAGCCCTCAATCGGTACGATGAGCGCCATCGAGATCGCCTGACGGACCATTTGGCTGGCATAGCCCCATTCATTGTCGTACCAACTCATCACCTTGACGAGGTTGCCGTCCACCACCTGGGTCATATCGACATCCACGATCGATGCGCGCGAATCTTGAACGACGTCGGAGGACACGATCGGATCCTCGGTCACGCCCAGGACTCCGGCATATCGATCGCTGCGCGCCTCGTTCAGGAAGAGGTCGTTCACCTCGGAGACGTTCGTGTCCTGTTGCGTCAGCATGACGATATCGGAGAGCGAACAAATCGGAACGGGCACCCGAACGGCCGCGCCTTGGAATCGCCCGTTGAGAGCGGGCAAGGCCCGCGTCGTAGCTGTCGCGGCGCCCGTGACGGAGGGCACGACGTTGGCCGCCGCCGCCCGTCCGCGACGTGTGCTCTTGTGTTGTCCGTCCACCAACGCCTGACTGGCGGTGTAGGCATGGACCGTCGTCATTACCGCCTTGTGTACGCCCAGATGGCGGTCGATGATCTCGACGACGGGCGCTACGCAGTTCGTCGTGCAGCTGGCGCAGGATAAGATCGGACCGGCCTTCTCATCATACGCGTTCACTCCATAGACGACGGTCGGGATATCCTCGTCCTTGGCCGGCGCAGAGAGGATCACCCGTCTGGCCCCGGCCTCGAGATGCTTGGCAAGGTCCACCCTGGTGTTGAACTTCCCCGAACACTCGAAGACGACCTCGACGCCCAGCCCTTTCCACGGAAGACGGCCCGGATCGCGCTCCGCAAAGACGGAATATCTCCGATCCGCCATCGTGAGCGCATCCGGCTCGGCGTTCACCCGCATATGGTAGCGACCGTACACGGTGTCGTGGTTGAGGAGGTAGGCCAGGTTGTCGGGGGGCGCCACGTCGTTGATCGCCACGAGTTCGAGTTCCGGCGTATTCGCGAGAATCTTGAACGTGGCTCGTCCGATTCGGCCGAGTCCGTTGATGGCGACTCTCATCATGGATCGATCCTCGTCACTCTCATGCCGTGTGTTTCAGGCGAAAGTGGTCGCACTTTTCATCGAGCGCTTTGACGGCCGCATCATAGGCATCGACGAATTTCTGCACCCCTTCATGTTCCAGTTGCCACGTGACGCAGTCGAAGTTGATGCCTACTTGCTCCAACTGAAGCATGACCGATTCGGCCTGCTCGAGTTCGGTCCCGACGGCATCCGGCACGACCCGGCCATGATCCGCAAAAGCGCGCAACGTGGCTTCCGGCATCGTGTTGACCGTGTCCCGTCCCACAAGTGATTCGACATACACGACATCCCGATAATTCGGATTCTTCGTTCCGGTACTGGCCCACAAGGGCCGCTGGACTCGTGCGCCTTTCACCGCCAACCGAGCCCATCGATCACTCCCGAACACCTGTCGAAATGCCCGGTAGGCCAGCTTCGCATTGGCCACCGCCACGCAGCCCCGTAGACGGGCCGCCGGCGACTGTGGTCCTCGATCCCCCGAGGGAATGCGCCGCTGCAACAACTGATCGACCAGCACGTCGATGCGGCTCACGAAAAAACTCGCCACTGACACGACCGTCCGCAGCGGCTGACGAGATGTCACTCGTCGCTCGAGAGCCGAAAGATAGGCCTCCATGACGGCCTGGTAGCTGGGTATGGAAAAGAGCAGGGTTATGTTGACCCCGATCCCTTCCGTCAACAGCTGCTCGATCGCCGGCACGCCTGCGTCCGTCGCGGGCACCTTCACCAATAGATTGGGCCGATTCACGCGTTTCACGTAGTGACGGGCTTCATGCAGCGTGTCCTCCGTGAAGTACGCCGCATGCGGCGACACTTCCAGACTGACATAGCCATCGAGCCCGTCCGTCTCCACATAGACATCGTGCAGTAAGTCGCAGGCCTGCTGCACGTCGTGGACCAGCAGAGTTTCATAAATATCCTTCGTGGACCGTCCTTCCCGAGCGAGGGCTTCGATCTGCCGGTCATAATCACGACTCGAGAGAGCCTCGCGAAACGTCGTGGGATTCGCGGTGATTCCTCGAAGACCGTGGGTTCGAATCCATGCCTTCAATTCCCCGCCGGCGATCATGTGTTGGCTCAGATTATCCAACCAATGGCTCTGTCCGGCCGCAAGCAGCTGCTCTAACGACTTGGTATTCCGTGGCCCCGCCATGCCCACCCTCACGACTTCGTTGATTCAGGTCTTCATAATCGGATCTTTCACTTCAACTTCGCTATCGCATTTCCTTCAGCGAGCTGTCGGGCACCGGCAATTCCCGGACTTGGGGCGGATCCATTTTCAACACCGCCTCCGCTTCGCCGTTGGATCTCACTTGCGCCGCCACGCTGTCGCCCACCTTCACGCGCGACTGAATTTTCGTGTCGGGTACGACACGGATGTGACTTTGTACGCCGTTCGGCTGCGTGATCCAGTAGGACTCTTCGATCTTGACGATTTCCCCCTGGACGTTGCGGCAGGGAGAATTAGTCGTACAATTTTTCGATAATGGAAATGCCGGGGCGGTGCCTTGAACGGCATTCTGAGGCTGTCCTTTATTGGATTGATGTTCCTCCGCCGAACTGACGGCGGTATATCCAACGGTAATCGACATCACGATGATCGCTATTCTAGTCATGCCTGCGCCTTCCTTTCTTTTTTCGTCCGAGTGTCGCCGCTCACATGGAGACCGATGGCCGGTAACGTGGATTGTCCCTTTTTGTTCCCCGCACTCCCTGTTTACTGATCCTGGTCAGGATCGGCTTGTGAAATCCGGCCCTTCTTCGGGTCAGCGCTGACAGAAGACGATTGACCTTGTCCTTCGCCGACGTTGATCGTCCCCGCGATATTTTCCTCGCCGCTGGGGAGATTCGAATCCGCACGCACGACATACTTGACCTCCGACGGGCTCTTGAAACACACGCTCGCCGTGTCGTTGGCGTTCAACTTGGCCGTATACTGATTCTTGTTTCCGCTCGTCAGTAATCCGCCGAAGCCGCGCTGGCAGGTCAGCTGGCCTTCCACCGGCAACAGAAAGATCACACGCGCATCCCCCTGCCGCTTGTTGATGAAACGGATCTCGTCCCCCGGATTGGCGGTGACGGTCACCGGATCCACGTTCTCTCGTATGATGATGTCTTTGACTTCCCCGGTTCGCGTGATCGTCGGCATCCCGTCTCCTCCGCCCAGTCCCATGCTCTGACAGGCTGAGAGTGACATGGCCAACGCGATGATGGCGCCTGATTGTCGTGTCATGATGTCCTCCTTAACTCGTGATGGAATGGCCTGCGGACTCCGTCGCCGTTTCTCCAGAAGGCTGCAAGAGCTGCACCGATCAGCGGAACGCAATCAGATCAAGGATTTGTCATGTTGTACTGGTTCGGCAGACCGGAATATCCGATGGAGCCAAGACATTTTGTTCATGCGCAAGACAGGTTAGCCGCTTTGGATTCGATGAAGTTCAAACCCAAACCATTCTGATTCAAAACTAGGGGTGCCCCTAGTGGGCAAGACCCCTTAGTCCTTCTACGGTCGGCCCACCCTCATATCCCGGACGACAGGAACCACGATATGACTTCGACACGAACCGTCTTACGATTTCCGCGAAGCAGTTTTCACAAACGTCTCGAGCTGGCGACTCGTCAGGTCCATCACCGTCTCGAAACACGGCTCCCGCTATTGGAGAGCGGCCTTACGCCCGAACGCTATCGTGATGTGCTTCGGGTATTTTTCGGATTCTACCTGCCGCTCGAAGCATCCCTGGACTCGTCCGCTCCTCCGGTGTTACGCGCCACGGTGGCATGCCGCAGTAAATCATGGTGGCTATTGGAGGATCTCATGTCCCTGGGCGATTCCACGGCTGTCATCGGCACACTGCCCCTCTGTCAAGAGTTGCCGACCATCACAAACCAGGCGGAGGTGCTCGGATCCTTATATGTCGTGGAAGGAGCCACATTAGGCGGGCAAATCATACTCAAGAGCTTGCGCGGCTCGCTGGGCCCGAACGCCGATCGCTTCGCGCGATTCTTCACCAGTTACGGCGTTCGTGTGCCCGACATGTGGAGCCAGTTCCTGCGTATCTTGGAGGCGGCGGCCTACGACCGGCTGCAAGAGGAGGCGATCATCGCCAGCGCCCGCCGAACCTTTTCCTCTTTCGAACAATGGCTTGTGCTCAACCATGCCGCCGATCCACCGGCGGCCCCTTACCACTCCTTAGCTCTCCATGCCTCCTGACCAAAGCGAAGTGCCCATCACCGCCCGGAACGTCGACCTTTCGAACTGCGACCGGGAACAGGTCCAATTCTGTGGAGCGATCCAACCGCATGGAGTGCTTCTCGTCTTGAGCGAACCTGATTGTATGATCACGCACGTCAGCGCGAACACGGAGGAACGGCTCGGGCTGACGTCCGAAGACCTGCTGGGACAACCTATCGACCGGCTCTTGAACCACGAAGAGGCCCAATTATTCCGTCGTCAGGTGAGCCACGAAAAGAACCTGACCTGCCCTCCGGTGTGTCTTTTCACTGCACCGGTCCCCGGTCCGATGAAAGAAGCCTATTTCTTCGTCCATCGAAACGAGAACGGGCTGCTCATCGTCGAACTGGAGGGCAAGGGACTACCTGGTCCGGTCTCCCTGCAAGACCTCTATTCCGAAGTGCGTGCCAGCATGGCCGACCTGCAGCGCACCGAATCGCTGCAGGCCTTCTTCGACCTAGCGGTGTCCCGTATCCGTCGCTTTACCGGGTACGATCGCGTGCTGGCCTATAAGTTTCTCGAGGACCGCAGTGGTTGGGTGCTGGCGGAAGATCGGGAAGAGGGTCTAGAGAGCTATGTCGGCCTGCATTATCCCGCGAGCGACATCCCCGAACCGGCCCGTCGGCTATTTTCCATGAAATGGATCAGTCATCTTCCCGATGTGGGCTATGAACCGGTGCCGCTCATCGCGAAGCAGGGCGAGGAGGAGAAGCCGTTGGACCTCAGCTATTCCATCCTGCGCAGCGTCTCCGTGATGTACAGCGGGTATCTCAAGAACATGGGTGTCAAGAGCACGATGGTCCTGACCCTGCTGAAAAACGGCAAGCTCTGGGGCTTGATCTCGTGCATGCACCATCGAAATCCCAAACACGTCGCCTATGAACACCGCACCGCCGCGGAATTTTTGGCGCACCTCATGTCGCTCGCCATGGCGTCCAAAGAAGAGTTGCAGGACCGAGAATACGTCGGACAGTTGAAAGGGCTCCATGCCACGATGATGGAACAGATGCTGCGGCACGTGAACTTTCAGGAGGGCTTGCTCCGGCACGAGACCAACTTATTGTCCTATTTCGGAGCGAGCGGCGCGGTGGTCGCCCTGGACGGTCATCTCCACAAGCTGGGCAGGACGCCGGACGACAGCCGGCTGAAAGACCTGGTGACATGGCTCGCGGATCACATGGGACAGGATACCTATGCCACTGATCGATTGTCGGCGGCCTACTCCCCTGCGGCAGCGTTTCATGAACTGGCGTCCGGTCTGCTGGCCCTGCGCCTGTTCACGCACAAACCCCATTTCATTCTGTGGTTCTTGCCCGAAGTGGCCAAGACTGTGAACTGGGCCGGTGATCCGCACAAGCCGGTGGACGTATCCCGGATCGACGGCGAAGAGCGGCTCATCCCGCGCGCATCCTTCGCGCTCTGGAAGGAATCGGTTCGTGGCTCGTCCCGCCCTTGGCGCGAGAGCGAACTGGCCGCGGCGGCGGACTTGCGCCGGGCCATCGTGGACGTGGTGTTACGCAAAGCGGAGGAATTGGCGCGCGCCAACGAGGAGCTGACGCGCAGCAACGTGGAACTGGACGCCTTTGCCTATATCGCCAGCCATGATCTGAAGGAACCGCTGCGCGGCATCCATAACTATGCCCGCTTCGTGCTGGAAGACTACGAGGACAAGCTCGACGCCGAAGGGCAAAAGAAGCTGCGGACCATGATGAAGCTCACCGAACGGATGGATGAGCTGATCAACGGTCTCTTGCACTATTCCCGGTTGAGTCGTGAAGCATTGGAAGGCGAGCCGACGGACCTGGCATCGCTGGTGCGGCGGGTGGTGCAATCCCTGAAGCCCCGTCTGGACGAGCTTCAAGTGGCCGTTCGAACGACCGGCCCCCTTCCCACGCTTTCGGTCAATCCGGTGATGTTCCAGGAGGTCTTCGCCAACCTCATCACGAACGCGATGAAATACAACGACAAGCCCGAGAAGTGGATCGAGATCGGTGTCTCGGCCGAAGAACCAGCTTCTCAGCGAACGGTTGCCGCGCAGGAGGAGGGGATGACCGTCCTCCATGTCAAGGACAACGGCATCGGGATTCCGACCAGACATCAGGAACAGATATTCAATATGTTTCGCCGCCTCCACGCGCGCGACGCCTATGGGGGAGGGACCGGCGTCGGCCTGACGATCGCGAAGAAAATCATCGAGCGGCACGGAGGGCGGCTCTGGGTCGAATCGGAGCCGACGGTCGGTTCCACTTTTTTTATTGCTTTACCGAGATAGGCGCAGTTGTGCGAATTATTCTCATCGCGGAAGACAATGATGAAGATCTTATCGCGTTCCAGCGGGTGATGCGTCGATCGAACGGCCCGCCTCTCGTTCGATGTCGCGACGGCGAGGACGTGTTGAACTATTTGACCAACCCCCCGGACGGAACTACCCATCTGCCTTCGCTGATCCTGCTTGACCTGAATATGCCGGGCACCGATGGACGGGAAACATTGGCGCGCCTCAAGAGCGATCCGGACTTTCGTTCGATCCCGACCGTGGTCTTCAGCACGTCATCCAGTCCGAAGGACGTGGATTATTGTTACGACCAGGGCGCCAACGGGTATATGAGCAAGCCGGTCAAATACACGGATCTCGAAGACATCCTGCTGGGCTTCGTCGAATACTGGGACAAGATCATGATATTACCTCCCCCCAAAATATTGAGTGAACGAGGGCCCGCCCAATGAAGACTCCGGTGAATGTTCTGTTGATCGACGACAGCTCCGAGGACCGGCATATCTACCGCCGGTTCCTCGAACGATTACCCACGAACTATGTCGTGCACGAAGCGAAAGACGGAGCCTCGGGGGTGGAAGCAGCCGCGCGCCTAGAGCCGGATTGCATTATCCTGGATCTGAAGTTGCCGGACCAATCGGGCTTCGAAGTGTTGGTCCAACTCGTCGGCGAAGACCCTCCGCCCAAGATCCCGGTGATCATGTTGACCAGCTCCGTATCCGACACGCTCTCGAAGGGAGCTTTGTGGTTCGGCGCGCAACAATACCTGATCAAAGGCCGGTTCGAGGCGGAACAGCTGGACCAAGCGATCAGGGATGCGGTCGCGCGTGTGGCAGCTCTAACGCCAAAAAAGAGCTGATCGACTCGCTTCAACGCGACGACGGACGTGGTCTTCACACGTGATGACGGGCGCGACCGGTTCTACCAATAATAGGGAAAGCCGTAGTACCCCATGTATCCCCAACCATGGGGATAGGCGTAGCCATAATATGGCGCATAGCCGCGACCTCTCGCGCGATCCCAATCCCACACCGTGACATGTTTGAGCTCCAGCTGGGGAACCTGTTGCTGCACCTCATCGATGGTGATGGTCGTCGTGCCCTGCACTTCTCCCACCACCGTGATGCGCGTTTTCTCCTCGTCGAATATCGCCGGATCCGACACCTGATCGCCCCGGTCAATCACCACGAATCGTCCCTTCGACTCGGTTTCGCGACCCGTCGGAATCAGCTCTTCGGACAAGGGAATCTGCAGCACTTCGATTCTCGTGCCTTCCTTCACGCGTTGAGCCGACAGCACTTTCCCGCCCGCCAACATCAGTTTCCCTCGATGGGCTTGCGGATCATTTTTGATATCGGCGTAGCGCAGGTCACGATCGACCTTCCCTTCCAGCCGATCCGGAATGACGTCCGTCCGATCACATCCACCGACGAACATAAGCACGACCGACATCGCCGCGAGTATCAGCCGATTCATGACATACCATCCTTTCAATAAGTCCACCGGCCGCGCGACAAACGGCCACGGCTATGCAATCTTCTGTGAACCATGTTTCGCGACGACAAGTGCATCTACCAATAATAGGGATAGCCGTAGTACCCCCGGTATCCCCAAGCATAGGGATATCCGTAGCCGGCGTACGGACCATACCCGCCTTTCACGCGATCCCAATCCCACACCGTGACATGTTTGAGTGCCAGCTGAGGTACTTGTTGTTGCACCTCATCGATGGTAATGGTGGTCATGCCCACCACTTCCCCGACGGCAGTGATGCGCTTCTTTTCATCCTCGAATACGGCGGGATCCGATACCTTATCGTTCCGGTCGATGACCACGAATCGCCCCTTCGATTCGGTCTCTTTTCCGGTGGGAATCAAATCTTCGGACAACGGTATCTGTAATACTTCAAGTCTTGTCCCTTCTTGCGTCCGTTTTGCCGACAACACCTTCCCGCCCGCGAGCATCAGTTTGCCTCGATGGGCTTGCGGATTGTTCTTGATGTCGGAATAGCGCAGGTCACGATCGACCTTCCCTTCCAACCTCTCCGGGATCACGTCCTTCTGATTGCATCCACCGAAAAACAGAGGAGACGTGAACAACATCGCGACCATCAATAAATACATAGACCCACCTCCTTCTTTTTCTGCAGAACTGGTTCTAAGGCCTTTTCTTGGTGTTCCTGCAAAGGTGATTCCAGGGCCGGAAGCTTGGGAAGTAGGAACACGCCCGGTTCTTTCCACTGAAAAGTTTTGGCGATAAAAGACGACCTGTCCAAGTCGAGACGGAATGTCCCTCGACCGGCATCTTGTGCTCGTGCCGCCGCTGCGAAAGGATGGTATCGGGACTTATTACGTGGGTCCTTCGCTTCCCGCGGGATATTCCTGCAACGGACTACGTCCTTCCGCCCAAGCATCCAAAATCGGTTGGACGATACGCCAGGATTCTTCAGCTTCATCGTGACGAATGGACAATGTCTGATCTCCATGGATGACGTCCAGCAAGACTTGACCGTAGGCGGGAATCGTTTGCCTGACGAATTGTTTTTCCAACGCCGTTTCCTTGAGGCTGAACAGCTCATCCGCGCCGGTGACATTGAGATGGAGGTCGATGCGATCCGGGTCGAATTGCATGCGAAGTCGATTGTGCTGAACGGATGTGCCCGGTTCGAATGCCAGATGAGGCACCGGTTTGAAATGGACGACCATCTCCTGGCGGTCTCGCGCCAGCGCCTTTCCGGTACGAAGCATGAAGGGAACCCCCGCCCAACGCCAGTTGTCGATGTACAGGACGACTTTCACGAACGTTTCCGTCCGGCGCTCCGGTTTGATGCCTGCTTCATCGACATAAGCCTGGATCGCCCGGTCGCCGATTCGGCCGGCACCGTACCGCGCACGCACGGTGCGGGTATGGACCTCTTCCGCCGTCATGTTGTTCACCGCGCGCAGCACGTCCACTTTTCGGCTACGCAGGTCATGCGCATCGAGCGTCAAGGGAGGCTCCATTGCGACGTAACACAATACTTGCAGCAAGTGATTCTGCACCATGTCGCGCAACGCCCCGGCCCGATCGTAATACGAAGAACGCCCCTCCAGGCCCAGCGTTTCATCCCAAATGATTTCCACGCGACTGACATGCTCACATGACCACAGGGGTTCGAAAAGCCGGTTGGCGAACCGCAAACCCAGTAGATTCTGCACCGTTCTCATGCCGAGAAAATGGTCCATGCGGAAGATGGCGGATTCGGAGAACGAGTCATGCAACAACCGGTTCAACGCCCGCGCGGATTCCAGGTCCTCGCCGAACGGTTTTTCGACGATGATGCGGGTTCCTTCCTTGGCGGAAGTCGCAACGGCTCGGATGACCGGAGCAAACAATCCAGCGGGCAGCGCGAGATAGGCGACGATCGGCCCCTTGACCTTGCCCAGCACGGTTTCTACTTGCCGCTGGTCCGTGATATCCGCCTGCTGATATTCAAGACGGGCGATGAGTCGTCCCCGAGCCTGTTCATCGGTGTCGCTATGCAAAATCAACTGTTCCTCAACATGCCGACGAAATTTCATGCGGTCCCATGGCTCTCTCCCGATGCCCACAATAGTCGGGGCGTCCGACAGTCTGTCCGCATGGAGCAAATGGGCGAAAGCAGGCAATAAAAACCGTCCGGTCAAGTCACCGGTCGCTCCGAATATCACGAATGACTGCGTCACGATGTCTTTCGGGCGCGACAGAGGCGTCCCAAGATCACTCCGCTGGCGATGACACCGATATGGCTGAAGGCTTGGGGATAATTTCCAAGGAATGCTCCGCTCGAGGGGTCGATTTGTTCCGGAAGCAGACCGAGTGGGTTGGCCCGTGCACACAGCGACTCATACAACTCCAAGGCTTCGTCGATCCGTCCTTGTTTGGCCCAATTGTCGACCAGCCAGAAACTGCACAAGAGAAAGGCGCCTTCGTGTCCCGTCAAGCCATCCGGCGAATCCTCCAATCGATAACGATACAAGAGTCCCTTTCCGGCGCCGAGATGATGCACGACTGCCTCCGTGGTGGCGATCATTCGGGGATGGTCGGCCGGAATGACCCGACGGATGGGCAGGGCGAGCAAACTGGCGTCGAGACCTCCTCCACCGAGATGTTCGGTGAACGACTTGAGCTGCGGACTCCACGCTTCATCCGTGATGGCCCGCACGATGCGGTCCGCTTCGGTTTTCCAGCGTGACAAGTCGCAGGGAAGTCCAAACCGTTCGGCTATACGCACGCCGCGATCAAGGGCGACATGACACAAGGCCGTCGAATATGTGAACCGCCGACCGGAAGTTCTGACCTCCCAGATTCCTTGGTCCGGTTCATGCCATTCTTGTCCGGCGGCATCGATCAATCGACGCAGCTTTTCCCAGAGCGCCTCGCTCACGCCGCCATGATGCCTGGTCCATTGGTAGGCACAATCGACGATCTCGCCGAACACATCGTGTTGGCGCTGTTCAGCCGCCCCATTGCCCCAGCGGACGGGTGCGGACCGGCGGTAGCCTTCGAGTCGTTGATCCTCCGTTTCTTTCAGTGGACCATCTCCGTCGATATCGTACAGTACCCGGGGCCGTCCATCCTTCTCCACCGCATCGAGGACCCATCCCAAGAAACCCGCTGCTTCTTGCGGAAGCCCCACTCGCAGGAGCGCATAGACCGATAACGCCGCATCTCGGATCCATGCGTACCGGTAATCCCAATTGCGCACCCCGCCGATTTCTTCTGGAAGGGACGACGTCGGCGCGGCAATGATCGCACCGCTGTCGAAATGGTCGAGAAGTTTCAGCGTGACGGCCGAACGTCGGACCGCCTCTGTCTGCGGCCCGTCATAGTCGATATGCGCCGTCCAGCGCCGCCATGCGTCGCGTGTGGCGGACAAGAGATCTTCCGCCTCGATGGGATGGTGATGGTGATGTCCGGCGCTCCAACCTAGAATGATCGGGACCCGCTCCCCCGCCTTCAGATCAAGAGTGGAATCGAGACCTTGCAACGGTACGCCGGCCCGCAGTTGAAGATCGAGATCTTCCTGCTCCAGGCAGCGGAGCCTCAACCCATCGCCTCGCCGTTCAATCTTCGCCCCGCCTCTCGGCTCCAATCGGATATGCAGCCGTACATGCCCCGATATCACCTGCGCGTATCTCAACAATTCATGTCGCCCTGCCGCGACATCTTCCGTCAGATCGGCGCCGGAACGAACCGGCATGGCGTCGGTCAGGCGTACCACCCCCGTCTTGGCCCGGAGTTCGGTGACCAGAATCGCGGTGTCGGGTTCGTAATAGTGACGTGCCTCACTCAGCCCATCCGGCTGGATGGTAAAGGCCCCGCCATGGTGAGTATCCAGTATCCCGCAAAACAATGGAGGTGAATCAAACCGCGGCAAGCACAGCCATGGAATACTCCCGTCCCGCCCCACCAATGCGACCGTGGTTCCGTCCCCGATCAGCCCGTAATCTTCCAGCGGCAGATATCCGTCGGTCTGTCCGAGAGGTCCCCACTTACTTTTGATAGGATCAGTCACAGGCAGGCCGGGCTCGGATAAATATCACGCTTTCTTCGCACTCAAAACGTTTGGAACGGCCTTTTCCGAGCGCCCCAACGGATCACGATGGGGCGCTTCAATATCTCTTACCTTCCTCTTATCTTCCATGATAGCCGGGGACGGAGCCACCGCCTGAAGAAAAGCCGCCGCCGTCCATTCCGCTCAAACCTTGGACCGCCGGATCGCCTCCGGACGGACCGCCGCCGAAGAAGGGACGGTCTACACCTTCGGTGTGACCATTGACGCTGGGGGACATATCGACTGATGGACTACCAAAGGACTGGGTGTCCATTACACCGGAACTCTCCTGGGATTCACGTTCACCGGTCAATTTTCCTCCCCACGTTCCACTGAACAGCTCACTGCCGTAACTGTAAATCCCTTTACCTCCGAGGTCCGGGCGATCGGTCTCCCAACGTTCAGTAGTCTGCACGTTAAGGATGAATGAATCTTGCGCGTTCCGGCTTTCTGCAGAGTACGGCAGTCCCTTCGCTGACACGAAGACCGGCACGGCCAACCAGATACCGGTCGCCAACACACACGAACATAGATTTTTATATGTCATCGTATGACTCCTTTCAGTTCAATCACTCGACGTAACCGCCTTACAGAATGCATTCAACAGAATATTCTACTCCGTGTTTTGCTCGACCTCGAGTTTACTGACCACGTCTTTTACGCCGGCTCCGTACGCATCGACTATGGCACTGCGAATCGAGTCTTGATCCTGTACCGTTCCACTTAAGGTGGCCGTACCGTCACTCACCGAAACATCGATGCCTTTACTCTTGATAAAGGGGCTCGATTCAATATGGCATTTCACAGCACGTCGCAGTTCCTCGTCTGATTTCCATTGCCAATCCCTTATGCCGCCCAAAGGACCGCGCGATATTTCTTTTTGGCATGACTCGACAAGACCGTAAGACCAATTGTCGTCACCTGACTGTGGATAATCATACACATCGAAGTCGTCATCCGTAGCTTGCGCTCGAACCTCGGTAGGGCACGGCACGCTGAAAGCGGCTAGGACAATCCCTAGCAACATCGTTCTCATGAACATGGGTATCTCCTCCACGATAAGATGTATTCATTCAATGTACTAAGTCCTGGAACGCAACGACCATACCAATTCCACCGCCCACCGACGCAGGCAGAACGCCTGGACGGTGAATCATAACTTATCTCCACCGCAGGGAATTTTCATCGAGATGGCGTCGCGCGTTGCAGACTGGGAGAAGCAAGGATCGACATGATGTCTAGCTTCGGAACCGTTTGTCCCTCCGCAAGCCGGTCCCGCAAGACCATGACGCTATTGCTGATGGTGTGTGTGCCGACCATGGTCATGCCCATGGTCGTCGGTCTCGAATCGGCCCGCAGCTCTCACCATCGCCAGATATTCATCGTCTGTAATACGAGGGAGCTGCCGGACGAACGAGACGATCTGCCATAATTCGCGGTCGTTATGGGTCGGTCCGAACGCCGGCATACCGCTCATTTTGATTCCGTGCTTCACGATCCAAAACAACTGCTCATTGCTTCGCCGCTGGATGCGTTCGGAAGTCAGCAACGGAGGCTTGGGGTTGAGTCCTTGACGGATCGGACCAGCTTCGAGTCCGGGCGCCGAGTGACAGATGCTGCACAGACCATGATACGGCCGGAACCCTTTCATGGCCGTTTCCGGTTCGAGGCGAGGTGCCTCGGTCTCTCCCGCTCTCACCTCGATGGACCGGTCTCGAATGGTCGCCAAACTCAGACTCACGAACTCCAGGTGTGGGTCACTCGCGGCAACGTTGTAGCCGCCCGACCAGATATAGAGAGCCGCCGAAAGGATCAGAAATACCAGTGTACTCGCTACGACGGCCACATAGGAGCACCGGGCATTCCTATTAGCATCCTCTTCCATGAGACGGTCCAACCTGTTCACAAGGCATCCCGACCAAAGCCGATCGCCATGCTTCCGTGTCCTGTCTCTAGTTCACGTGTGTGTAACAACCGTCTTCCCTCAGCCGCTCCCCTGCATGGAGAGGCCCGGGATCAATTCTAAGATTGGTTCCCACTATCGCTTCCGATCATTGTCCTCCGATTCTTCAACTATCCTGTTCTGTCGGCTTTCAACGCTGGACCTAAGCCCGCCGGCTCGTCGGTTCGACATCTCCGGACGTTCGATATCGATAGTTCCGCCGGCGATCCACAGCCGGTGCGCTCTGAACAAGTGATTGTCGCCGTCGATGACCAATCGACCCCAAACAATGATTCTGTTTCCAACCTGAATATCCATGTCTTTGAGCTGCTCCACGTTGCCCAAATCCACGGTGATGGTCTTTTCTTGTTTCTGTGTCTTGAGTTGCACGATTAAGTTCTGTTGATCCCTGTCCTCGGCACCTACTTTCTCCGTCTTTTTTATCGTGCCCATGAGTTTTTGCAGGCCTTGTTCACGCTGCAAATCAGATTGCCGACCCAAACGATTCGTTGATACATCAAATCCATCATCTGCCATGCCGACAGGCGGCAACATGGCGAAGAGGACAACCGCTGCAATTCCATACAACCAAAACCGAGCCACTCTAGATCGCCGCGTCATGATCAATCTCTCTTTCTTCTGTTCCGTGAATGTTTTCCGCCCACTCGTCGAGTGAACTCACCGAGGATGCGCTTTGCCGTAGGGCTGGTCTCTATCTTCACGGACAGGATGATCGCCCACAAAGATCGATGGTTGTCGATCATCGGTCTCGGGATGGGCAGTTCTGCCATCTATTTTATATGTGCTGAGGATGATGGCCTGGGACGGTGGCCTGTACCCTTCAACAGCCGCGATTTCATGTTTCGCGGCTATGCGGCATCTCGTCCATAGTGTTTGAACAGACGAACCTCATAATCCGGCGTGATGAGTTTCGACGGATCATAAGCCGGAGCCGATTCGATGGCGTGCCGAGTGAGCGACATCGTCACCGACCGGCTCGGCCAATCGATCTGCTGAATCCGGCCGCTCTGCACCAATACTTTTTTTCCGGGCAGCCAGTTTCCCGTGTCGACCTCAACGTACCGGACGATCCAATCCTCATCATCCACCACCAGATCCTCAAGGTGACCGATTTCTCCGTCTTTTGCATGAATCCCATACCCCGTGACTTCGCTGCTGCTGCGGAGATGGGACTGTTCAGGGGAATCAGTACGCAAGGGTTCATCATGGTCCATGGCTGAAGTATCGGAATAGGGAATCGGGCTTCCCCATACTGTGGTGTCCGGCTGCCAATAAGGAGCCCAACGGAAATGCTTGTAGTAGGCTTCCTCGTAGCGGCGTGATATCGGCCTCGTACTCTCGATCGAAGGAGCTTGCTCGATCTGCTTATTGTTCAGACCGATTCGCATCGAGGCGTCCGTATCGTCGATACCCTCAATCGCAATCGGAGCGATCAATACATCGCGCCCCAGCAACCATCCTCCCGTTCTCACGACCAGGTACCGGACCGTCCAATGTTGGTCGTCGAAATAGAGCTCTTGTGCCGTGCCGACCGGGCCATCGTGACCATACAGAGTCAATTTGGCAATGTCCCGCACACGCCTGAATTGCTTCATGCCCCCTCCGATGTGGATGTGACAATAGTGGCCCGTTCGCCCGACAAGGTTCCACTGGTTAGACCCCTGGTCTCACTTGGTGGAGAGATGATTGACGGGCATTGTTGTGAACATTGCGCCGGGCTTTTTTAAGAGAAAGATGCACCGAGACGGGCGGATTACGGATCCGACTGGAGAGTGTTGTTGCAGACGATCGACGAAAGAAGGAGCGAACGGTTATGAATTAAGGGCCACGGCATTCCCCATCGACGTGTATCGGGCGATGGCGGTCACCGTGAGGCCGATCAAGACAATCCACAAGAGGAACCCCAGACCCGTCGCACCGGCGGTCGTATCTTGTCCCGGTTGAGGCGAAACGTTTATTGGGGCGTGCGTTCGGGGGGAAGGAGAAGCAGTGCCCCACACCCAAAATAGGATCAGAGTCAAGGCGATGGCCAGCGCGGCGAGCCAGTAATGTCCCACATCATCGAACTGGAACGGGACGAACCAGAGGCCACCGGCCCATATCAGGAGCGTCTGCAGTCCGCTTCTCTCTATTATGGTGTTCACGTGAAGATGGTTCGCCGTGGCCACCATGATCGAGAGCACCGCCAACGCCAAAAGAGTCGCGACAACAATTTCCACACGCTTGCTTCGTTGGGGAGCTCGCAACGATTGCGCAAGGGCTTTGAAAGGCACGGTGATCCGATCAATGACTCCCCATGCAATGGCAACCACGATCAAACCCAACAACCACAAGATAAGGATCTCAGCCATGAAAGGCCTCTCGACAGCTTCTCGAAGGTGGTCTCTTTCGAATGGGCGTCGGCTCTCACTCTCTGAAGCACTCTTGCATCATCCGATACTGTTTTCGTTTTGTACTCTCACCGGACCGGATGCGGGCGATACCCGAAAAATTGATTTTGCAAAATATGAGCCATGCACATCATACATAGCGATCAACCAATCACCTAGTTTTCCCGAGGATTCACCACACAGCGACAAACCGCTGGAGACCCCGTACAAGCCGTACTGTATCTTTCTTTCAACAGTAGGTAACAATATTGGACTGAAAGAAGGATGTTCCCTTCCGGCATCGTGCATGGTGTTGTCGCCCTGATCGATTCGATTTCTTCATCCGGATGCAGAAGTTTACGCGGCTCTCCCTGTTCCCTCCAGATCCATGCGAAACGCAAGATATTTGAGCAGATCCTTGAGGACGATCATCCCCACGAGGCGATCTCCGTCAAGAACGAGCAGCCGACTCGATCCGGTTTTGTTCATTTGAGCCAACGCTTTGATGACATCGCACTCGGCTTGCACCGTATTTTCCGACGAACAACCGGTCATGATGTCCGCTACGGTCTTATAGGGCCATTCCGATCGCGGTAAGGCGGCGATCTGCCTCTTCGAGACACAGCCCACGACCTGTGTGCCCACCACGACCGGGAACACATCATGGAAATAGCGATAAAAATAGTCATCGACCAACGATCGCACTGAAATGTCCAGTGGTACGCTGATCGGATCGCGCGACATGAACCGTGTGACCGGTTCACCGCTCAAAACCCGGTTCACGAGCATCTGCTGGTACGCTTGATCGGCGGCGCCGTACAAAAAGAAGCCGATAAGGAGATACCAGAACCCTCCCACGAAGTGACCGCTCAGGAGGTTGAACGCGCCCCATCCCATGAGCAGGATGCTGAAGGCTGAGCCGAACCGGGCCGCCAGTTTCGTTCCCCAACGAAGGTCGCCTTTCCAGGCCCACAAGGCGGAACGAAATATTCGTCCGCCGTCCAACGGAAAGGCCGGCACCATGTTGAACATCGCCAGTAGGACGTTGATGAACGCCAAGTACCCCAATATTCCATTTGCTGGTTCCGGCCAACCGATGGCTCGCCCGCCCCACATCACGGCATACAACAAGGCCGCCAGCAGTACACTGGAGACCGGTCCCGCAATCGCCATCAAGAATTCAGACTTGGGGTTCGGTGGCTCTTCTTCCATATGGGCCACCCCCCCGAATATGAGCAGCGTAATACCTTTCATCGGGATACCGAACCGCCGAGCCACCAACGAATGGGACAATTCATGAAAGATCAACGATCCGAACAAGCCGACGGCGGCAAGGATTCCCATCCCCCAGTACTGAACGGGTGTGAGATGCGTATAATGTAACGGGAAATAGCCGGTCGCCAGAGACCAAGTGATAAGGAATGCGAGAATCAACCAGCTCAGGTCCGCCTGGACTTGAAACCCCAATAACCGAAATAAGGCGACACTTCTTCCGAACATTGTTTCCTTTCCAGCTCGGCGGTTTGGCCACTGTGTTCATGACGCCTGGGTAAGGGGCCCAAGCGTTGTTGCATAGCGAAAAAGGGCGACCATGGCTAAGCCGGCCAGGAGCAGCCAGAATAAGATACTCAACCCTACCGGTGCCACAGGCTGATCATCTTCCATCCTTGGTTCAGACGGCGGTGGACTTCTCCGTCTCTTTCGCTTGGGCATGGGAGAAGCAGCGGCCCAGAACAACGCGATAAAGATGGCGACAAACAAAAACGGGACCCAATACACGCCGACCAGCGGTGGACCGACCGGAGTCAGCCATAGCCCTCCCGCCAAAATGGCGAAGAAGAACAGGAAAAACACCGGCCATGCGCCCCATCCACCCTTCTCACCGGCATACACGATCAGCGCCCACATGACGCCGAATGCCAGAAACATCGCGACAAGAATCTCCACCATAATGCCGAGGCCCCCTCGGTCCGCCTTCCCGTGACGTGACGCTGACCCGACTCATTCTCTGTTCACATGTCCGAATATTTCGCAAAACTTGAGCCAGGCCTTGATCCGTTCGGTAAGACGAACACATGTTCTAACATTCGATTTCGAAGAGGTTCTCCATGCGTAAGGGGCAATGCAGGTCCGATCGCCGGGCGAGAGCACCGCGGGGGGAGAATGTTCTTCAGACGGACAACTTGTCCACGAGGCTTGTCGATCTATCCTTCAATGGCCAACGTGGTCCGACGCTACCGAAATTCCTTGGACCAAAAGACAAAGAAGCCGTGTCGACCGGCCATCGGCGGACCTCCGCCTCGGTCGGAATAAATGCCGAAGTTATAGCTGTAGTTCACTTCTATCTGGGAACGCCATGGAGCGCCGCTCACCACGCCGGCGCTCACCGCGGGCATGGAATCCATCTCGTTGCGGATCTGCCCGCCGGGTTGAAAACGCGGCTGTTCGACCAATCCATACAGCCCACGAATGTACGGATAGAGAAAGAACAAGGCCTCGTACCGATAGGTGGCGTGCACGATGGCATAGCGCGAGGGAAACAACTCGTTGAACGCGACGCTTGGTAGGATCGGTAATGCCAGCGCCTCCCACTCATATCCGGTCGGTCGCCCCGGGAGCCGAAAGGCGGAAAAGCGATCGAGATCCTGTCCTATGCCGCCGTAAAACGTGGCGATAAAGCGATGCCGCTCGCTGTTCAGAAAGGGGATTCCCCCGGCGATGACGGCATAGCCGCTCGCTCGGAGGTAGTCCCGCTCCCGGTCGACATTCGGAGCCCCGAAGGCCACTCCCCCCCATTGTCCCCAGGTTGCGCGATGACCGTAGAAAAAATCTCCGCCGAAGGCATAGCCGCGGTGAGGCAGTTCCATCAAGTTGCGTTCCAACGCGTCATTCCGAAGTCGAAAATGGACTCGGCCTTCATAGGTATCGGTCGGCACGATGAAGTTCGGCGACGCGTCTCCGCTTTCTTTAAACCAGAGATAGCCCGGTTCATAGGTGAGGGACAGCTCGAGTGCGTTGTCCTGATGGCCGGGCGATAAGAGTCTCCGGTACGCGAGACCGAAACCCGCGAAGACATAATTCCACTGCACCTCGACGTCTCGAATAATCTGCCCCTCGACATATTCCGCTCGTCCCAAAGGGATGATCATGTTATTGAACGTGAATCGGAGTTCCCACCCGTGTGATGCACTGGAGCCCACATTCCATGCCACATCATTCACTGCGAGCGCAAAACTGCCGCGAAATCGCTTCTTGTAATCGTGTGAATGGCGCCACAGGTAAAAGGCTCCGAATGGCAAGACTTGATAAAAACTCGGTCCATTCGGAAGATACTGAACGCCGAAGCTCGCGGCGGTCACGTTCCTGCGGTCGCGGGGCGGCACCTCGACACGCTCTCCGAGCACCTTCGTATGGAATTCTTCACCGGCCAATGGAGTCGGCTGGTCATCCGCTCGAACCGAATCGATCCATAGAATCGAAATAACACAGAGGAGGATCAGCGATACGTAGGTGTGACGGGCAGGCCCACAACCATCCATGTCACTAGAATGCGGGGTGAGGACAAAGTGTCCTACTAGGGAGTCGCCTAGGCTCGATGCTCGTTTTTTACTGACCAGGGGAAGGTTGCGGAAGTTGAATCATTCAAGAGCACAAGGCGGCTGCTGTGGTGTACAGCGATATGGCATGCGTTGCACGCTTGTCTCTCCAAGATACAATTCCAAAAATGCTATCGCGCACACACCAAGATAGATGCGTGGACCAGAGAACCTGCCGTGGCATAGCTCCTGCTCTCTACTAGCGGAACTGGCTGAACAAGTACCTTCCGCCAAAGACCCGATCCGCCTGAAGGCAATGTCCGGCTAAGGGCGAGTTACCCTCAAGGAGACAATGACTCACAACCAATCCGGCATGAACGATATTGGCGCGGCTTGGCAGACGCTGATCGATCTATGGGACGCATTCCTCGGACGGCTCCCGTTCATCCTCATCGGGCTACTGGTACTGGCCATGTTCTATGTCGCCGCTCGCATGGTGAAAAGCATGGTCCGCGCTGGCGGTCGCCGCACGCAGCTCAATCCCGCGCTTGCCGATCTCTTGGGACGGCTTGTCTCGGTGGTGATAGTCGTCCTTGGAATCTTCGTCGCCGCCGTGATCGTATTCCCGACGTTCCGCCCGGGGGATCTCATGGCCGGGCTCGGCATCACATCGATTGCCGCGGGGTTCGCCTTCAAAGATATCCTCCAGAATTTCTTAGCCGGTATTCTCTTACTGTGGCGACAACCGTTTCGAATAGGTGATCAGATCCGGACAGGAGAGTTCGAAGGGACGGTCCAGGATATCAATACCCGCTCGACTAAAATCCAGACCTATGACGGAGAGCTGGTGACGGTCCCTAACATGGAAGTGTATTCACGATCGATTCTTGTGCGCACCGCCTATGAGAAGCGACGCTCCCATTTTACCGTCGGAATCGGCTATTCCGATTCCATCGAGGAAGCGCGCGAAGTGATTGCAAAGGTCTTGCGCGACACCGATGGAGTCCTGCCGGACCCCTCTCCGTGGATCCATGTCACCGAACTGGCGCCGTCATCGGTCAACCTCACCGTGTATTTCTGGACCGACGCCCACCAGACTGCCGTCCTAAAGACCGGCAATATGGTCGCCACGGGCATCAAGCTGGCGTTGGATCGAGCGGGTATCGATATCCCCTATCCTCATGAGGTGGTTTGGTTCCACGACAAGACCGATGGAAGCCGCAATAGGCACGAAGGACGCGCAGACTCACACCTCAGACCTGAGCCCCAAAGCCTTTCTCGATGAGCGATGAAGCAGGAACATGCGACTTCGCCGGCAGGCTTTAACCCGGAAAGTCACCATACAAAACCGCTTCTCCAATACCATAAGACCATAAGTTGTATTGCTACCGTGTGAACGAGCTCAGCTTCATGTCCGAAACATTTCTCCGCGCAGACATCGCAGACCGGCACAAGGCACGGATCGCATCCGGTGGTACGGACCAGGCCTCTTGTGGATGATCTCCTCCGTCGGGTCGGGAGCCATTTTATTTACACCCCGAGTCGGCTCACGGTATGGCTATGAAATGCTCTGGGCGGCCGTTGATCGTTCCGCTGTTCATGTGGACCATGATCCGGGAAGTCGGACGATATACGGTCGTCACAGGTCGGACGCTTCTTGAAGGTTGCGGCGATCTGCCGAGACCTAAAGGCTGGGCTGTCCGGCTGATCTTCATTCCTCAACTGCTCGCCGCGGTCGTCACCATCGCCGGTATTGCTGCATTGATCGGGAGTGTCTTGATGATTGCCTTCCCGGGCGAGCAACGTGGTATGGGGTGGGTACAGTGCTGTTTTCGGCGTTGCTGGTGACCACCGGTCGGTTCAAGCAATTCCAGTCGTTACGTCCTCTCTCATGATCATGGCTTCGTCGTCTTCGCCATGTTTCCGGTGCTCTATCTCCTCAATTTGGCGGGTTTGCAAGTCGTCTGACAAGATCGATGGCTTTGATCATGTTTGTGTATTCACGATAGTCGCCGCCCACTCGGATTCATCAGATTGCGGACGAGCGGTACTAACTGAGATTACTCGTCTTCACGCAGAGGAATAGGGCTATGTTCCCGACCTACACCGCTCGTCAGGGAAGAATCTGTCGGTCTTTCACTCCGGCCGGACCTTCGATGACGCGGTCGCGAGTCGTCTCAGTAATGCGGGCATCCGTCGATTTGTCCCCAGGCTGGCTCTCAGGCTGGACCAGAAGCTCGTTGTGAATCGCCACGACCTCCGGAACGGTGCTTGCAGCTTTTGTCGCCCATTCCCGTTCTTCGTTCGATTTCACAATCCCATAGAGCGTCACCTTACCATTGGAGGCTTCGACTTTGAGGGAGTCGAATCGAATTCGTCCTTCCATGCGCAGGCGCCGTTCCACTTTTGTTTCTAAGATCTCATCCCCCACCGCCTGCACGGCGGCCTGTTGTTGATCCTGGGCATAAGCCAGCTTTCCCATAAGGACAAGAAGCCATAGGATCCAAACGACCAACAATATAAATATAAGTGAGCGACCTCTACTGCTGAGCATCGATATGCTCCTCCGATATTGAAACCTTCTCTACATGTCCCAATCCATACCACCTATACTTTGCAAAATACTTTGCAAAAGGCGCACCGATGCACTCCGTGGTCGTTCCGGTTCCGACTATTCCAGAACTCTTCTTTAGAAGGTTGTTGTATGGGATATTTTGTCTGTGAACGCACACCTTATCCGCCGGTGAACAAACGCTCCCTTCCCCTATTGGCACGCGAAATCCATCTAACGAGAACGTTGGCACTCATTCTGCACATACTTTTGCGAGCATCATCCATAACCCGAGGGCTCCGTCCACATGTCTTGCAGAAGAAACGCCATCCGGCAGCTGCACAGGTCCAAAACAATAGTCTTCCTTCTTGCATGGTCCATCATGGGGTGCCACGAAGCTCCGGTGACTCAAGGTTCCCATCACCGGCTCTCCATGGCGGCAAACCAAGTTCTGGTCGTCGGAAACCGACCGAATGCCGTGGCGGCCACCGTGAGTTGGCTGCAAAACCGTGGCGTGACGCCGTTCGAGATGCCCGGCACATGGCCCATACCGACCCATCCAGAAATAACGGATACGGCGCGCAGGATCGGGGCCCACACCATCGTGTGGGTTGAACAAACGGGAGACCTGCGCGCCCCGACCGTCTCGGTGCGAGGAGTAGATCCCGATTCCAATGCCGTGCTATGGAGCGGCCAAGCCAGCGCAACGGAATATCGATCGAGTCCCACCGGCGCCCGAATCACCTGGCTGACCTGTCATGCGTTGCACGCCGCCTGGGGGGAACCACCGGAAGGAGATCGCTGCAGATGAGGTTGTACCGTCGAGGCCGCCGCCGGCTCCTCTGTCTGCTGGCCGCCGCTGCTCTGCTGGACGTCGGCGGGTGCAATACGAAGGCGAGTTCGGTCGGTGGTCCGAGGATACCGTACGAACAACTCTTGCTCACACAGTCTCTCTTCCGTAGCCTTGAGGATGCCGCCGTTCCGATCAGGCCCGGCGACTCCGTCGCCGTGGAGTTCGCATGGCCGCCTTCCCACGGTGACTTTTCCACCGACAAACTCTTTGCCGAAGCCGTCGTGAAATCCTGGGTGGCACGGCAAGGCGTGATCATCGGAAAAGACTCTCCGGCCTACCGCATGCGCGTCCTCATGCATGCATTCGGCCTCGACAAAAAAGAAGTGTTTGTCGGCATTCCGCAAATCAACAGCGGGTTCTGGCCCATCGCCGTGCCTGAGCTGACATTCTACAGTACGGTGCGACACCGCGGTTATTCGCGCCTGTCCATGGACCTCTACGACGAAGAAACCGGACGTTTGATCGCCTCCCCATCCGCGGTCGATGCCACGGTGTACCACGAGCGATACACCCTGCTGTTCATCATATCTTGGACCTCGACCGACCTCATGCCGCAGCCGCTGAATTAAGGAAAGAAAACGCGATGCTCGGTTGGAACAGCTTTTCACTCAATCATGTCGGACTCACCAAGCCGTATTGAGTAACACCCTCATGCTCACCAAGCTTTCCTGGCTGTGGGATATGATCCGAGGCAGTCTTTGGTTCGTGCCGTCGATCATGGCCGCAGGGTCGGTGACGTTGGCATTTACCGTTGTATGGATCGATCACCATGTATTGAAGGGGAAACCCGCTGAGACCGCGTTCGCGTACGGAGGAGGAGCCGATGGAGCACGGGAAGTGCTCTCCACCGTGGCCGGCGCGATGATTACCGTGGCGGGCGTCATCTTTTCGATTACGGTGGTGGCGCTCACGCTGGCTTCTCAGCAATTCGGCCCGCGTTTACTCCGTAATTTCATGCATGATCGCGGGAATCAAGTCGTTCTGGGGACGTTCATCTCCATCCATCTGTACTGCCTGATCATACTGAGAGCCGTGCGCGGGGAAGAAGCCGGCGAGTTCGTGCCGCACCTGTCGGTCTCCATCGCGCTGGTGTTGGCTCTGACGGCGGCCGGCGTGCTCATCTATTTTTTTCACCACGCCACGTCCTCCATTCGCGCGTCGAGTGTAATCGCCAAGGTGGCGCTGGACCTCGATGAGGCCATCGATAGGCTGTTCCCTCAACGTGTGAAGCGACCGGGACCCTCGCCTCCTGCAACACAGAACCCATGCGTCCCTTCGAAAACGTTCGACGGCAACTGCGCACGGATTGAATCACGTGAGAGCGGGTATCTACAGATGGTGAATGTCGAGGAACTTGTCCTCCTCGCCGCTCGGCATGACCTCACCATTCGTTTAGATTGTCGCCCGGGAGATTTCATAACCTGCGAGTCGACCGTTGCCACGATCTTCCCCGCGGAGCGGGTACTCCCGAAGGTCGGCGACACGGTATGCGAAGCACTCATCTTGGGCGATGAGCGAACGATGGTGCAAGACATGCTTTTCCCCGCGCAGCAACTCACCGAAATCGCCGTGAGGGCTCTCTCGCCGAGCATGAACGATCCGACGACAGCGTTGGCCTGTATCGATCGGCTGGGCGCCGCCATGATTCGCTTGGGCCGGCGCAGGACACCGTCTCCGTACCGATACGATGATAAAGGTCGGCTCAGGCTGGTGATCTATTCGGTATCGGAAGCGGAACTGATCGAACAGACCATGAGTCCGATTCGCCAATACGGACATACGAGTGCTCTTGTCACCATCCGGCTACTCGATACCTGCAAGCTGGTCACGGCTCACCTGACCGACAGCGAGGCAATCGCAGCGCTCGAACGGCAGGTCATGGCGATCGACGAGGGGCTTTGCGGCAGTCTCCCGCAGCAAATCGATCGTGAACAGGTGCGAGCCAAGCTCAGGACCGTTCGCGACTCGTTCGCTCACCAACGAGCTCGATGTTCTGGTTTGGTTGCTCACCAAGAATAGGGATAGCCGTGGGAGTGACGATATTCCCAACCGGACGGATATCGATAGCCTGCATACGGCCGATAGCCGGCCTTCATGCGGTCCCAGTCCCAGACCGTGACGTGTTTGAGGGCCAGCTCCGGAACCTGTTGTTGCCTCTCATCGACTGTGACGGTCGTCGTGCCCAGCACCTCCCCGACCACCGTGATACGTGTCTTATCATCGTCGAATATGGCCGGATCGGAGACCTGGCCGCTGCGATCGATCACCACGAATCGTCCCTTCGACTCGGTTTCCCGGCCGGTCGGAATCAAATCCCCCGACAGGGGAATCTGCAGCACGTGGATCACCGTGCCGTCTTGCACGCGTTCGGCAGACAGCACTTTCCCGCCCGCCAGCATGAGTTTTCCTTTATGTGTTTGAGGAGCATGTTTAATATCGGCGTATCGCAGGTCGCGATCGACCTTTCCTTCAAGCCGTTCCGGGATCACGTCCGGCCGATTACATCCGCCGGCGAACAACACCAACACCGACATCACCCCAATCGTCGGCCGATTCATGAGCCACCTTCTTTCACCCCTCCAGAATTAACGGCACCGTCCAGTCCGACGCTGTGCGGCGGTGAGTCGTACGTCGGCATCACCGACGAACATCGACTCTGGCCATCAGGCTGAGAGCCTCGACCGGGCGAAAGGATTTGGACCATACACTGCGTCATTGCTCCCTCCGGACCGACTAGTGCTCCGTTAAAAGTCTTTCGTGATAAATCCTTCGTCCCCGGATTCTTCCGCCGCATCCAACTTACTGACCACGTCCTTGGCGCCCGCCTCGTAAGCGGCTTGGATCGCGTCATTCACCGCATGTTGATCATCCAACGTTCCTCGTAACGTGACGACGCCGTTCTGTACAGTGACCCCCACTCGCCAAGCGCCGTTATCGACGGGGTTCACGTTGGGATGCCGGGCAAGCCGGTTTTTCACGTCCTCTTTCAGTTGTTGGTCGGTCTTTGTCCGCTGATTTTTCCGATGAGACCGTTGTTCGTGTGCCCTCTGCTCTTCCGCCGTCTTGAGCTTACTCACGACGTCTCTGGCACCCGCTTCGTATGCGTTTTCAATCGCACCTTCGGCGGTACTCTGGTCCTCCACGGTTCCGCGCAAAGTCACCTTTCCATCCTTGACGGAAACCTTGATGTCATCCGCATCGACGAATGGGCTCCAGAACAGCTGGTTCTCAACAGCCTTTTTCAGTTCACGATCGGACAGCCATCGCCAACTTTGCGTTCCTGTACCTGAATAGCCTCCGTCCGAAGGAGAGGGATCTCCAGGATAGATCGTCGTGTCGGGAAAGTCGTACCAATTTTGCCCGTAAAACTGCGCTTGGCTCGTCAAGATCGGAAAGATTGTGGCGCCGACAAGGACAATTCCGAGCGATACCTTTTGAAGTCTAGTCATTGTTCCACCTCCTTATGAATCAGGAAAGCATAAGTCGAGCTTCATGCTATGTCCTTGGAACGATCGGCAATCGTCCTACCCGGCGCATCCGTTTCTTCTCCCGGCTCTTGATCATGACAGCCCCGCACAGCTCCCGCATCGAGCTACGGGTTACTTGTCGTGTGAGTCGTCCTTGGACGGATTCGTTCGATGGCGAGCGGCAACCGGTTTCTCAACCTTTCGATGCCACACACTTCACACAGCACTCTCTTCCACAGGGCCCGATCTTCACGTCGTCCGATTTCCGCTTCACGATGCCTGGGCGACCGGCGACACGTACGCGGCATAGCGAAAGAACGCGGCGACGATCAGTCCCAGGACGAGCAACCAGAACCATATTCCAATACCCGTCTCGGTGGCCGGCGTATCGCTCTGCGCGGTCGATTCGGCATTCTGTATCTCAGTCCCCCGCTTTCGTCTCGGCGGAGGCGGCATCGCGACCCAGAACAACGTGATAAACAGCGCGACGAGTCCGAACGGTAACCAGTACACACCGACAAACGGGGGACCAAGGGGTGCCAACCATAACCCCCCGACCAAGATGGCCAGAAAAAACAGCAGAAGTGCCGGCCACATGCCCCATTGCCATCCACTCCTCTCACCGGCAAACGCCATCAAACCCCAGATGGCCAGGAACGCCAGGCACAACGAGATAGTAATCTCAAGCATGTACGCACCTCCTCATCTCTATCTTCCGTTTCCATGGGTCTGTTTTGTCTCGCTACCCTTGAGCGACGGTACCGACGGACCCGGCATAACGGAAGAGTCCGGCCGGACACGCACTTCGTCACGGACGGCTCTTATACGGTCCTATCTTTGATCGAGCCGTTCTGTCAGTCCATATCGGCTCTCGCCGGTGTATCCCGTCCATCGATCCGGCTCCTTTTCGTAATGGTCCGCCTTGTCGGATTGACCAAACAGCGGATCATCTCCCTCCTCATATCGTGGGTCCCGACTCTCATGCTGCATCGATCGGGCGAACTGCTCGGCTCCAAATTCCTTGAACCCCTCGTTCGCCTTCCGGATGATCAAACGTTTGATCGGACGAATATCGTGTTTGGAATATCGACCGAGTTCCCGCCCGTCGTCCAAGACGGGCAGCGCCCGACGAACGAGGCTTTTGGCCAGTCTCGGGTTATCGCTCTCCAGCGCATCGGCCGCATCATTGAGAAATCCGAGAATAGCGCATTGATCGCACCCAAACGCCTGGTGCATGAAGACGTTCTTGAAGCGGTTGCTTTCAAGAGCTCTTGCCACGTCTTTCACCCACTGAGCACTGATGTGCTCGTCGGCGGCCGGAGCCAGCCAGGGCGCCGCCACGCCCGGTATGGGGAGAATCAGGGCAATGGCGCCGAAAATTCCCATCATGCAGCCTACAAACACAATCCACTTCTTCATGATGACGGACTCCTCGATCAACTCGCCAAGCGGCGATGAGAGATTAATAATTGAAGATGCCGCTTTCTTCCGCCCCTTCGTACATCTGACCGGCATCATACTCGCGCAGCTTGTCCTGATCCTGATTGCCGTCCTGGCTGCTCATACGCGGAGAGTCGGTCGGCGGCTCGTAATAGTCGACGTACCAGTCGTCGTCGTACAATCCATCATCGAAATATCCGCCCGAATACGCCGAGGCTGATGCCATGAAGGCGGACGTCGTCATGGTCGTCAGCATGAAGAAGGATGCATAACAAAAAAGACCGATCAGCCGTTTCATTGCGGACCTCCTCTTGGTTCTTCTCCTGTCGATTGACGCAAGGTCGTACCACCGCTTATTGCTTCGGCGACTGAGATTGAGTCTCGGATGCCTTCGAAATAGACGTGACCGACCCGTCGGGCCGAACCTGCGCTTGGATGCGATCACCGACTTGCAGGCCTTGATTCAAATCCTCCGCGATCAGCAGATGCACCTCTTTCCCGCTGGGATCTCTCACGATATAGAACCCATCACGATCGATATTGAGCACCTCTCCTTTCACCAGCACTTCGCCGCTGACTTCCCGCGATCTGTTTTCGGCGGCGGCCGCTTCTTCTCCCTCCCGACCGGGCGGCATCGCCGACAAGAATTCCCGCTCGATGCGGGCCGTCTCGCCTTTGGTGGTGACTTTCTGAGCCAGGACGAACGGCTTGCCGCTCAACCTTGCCATCGGTCCTTCGACGGAGATCTCTTGTCCATATTCGAGATTGATACCTTTAAGGGCGGCTTTCTTTCCCAGATCGGCAACGACTTGTTTCCCGTCTTTCATCAGGATTCGGACGACTTGGTGGGGTTGATCGCCGTCTTTGACCTTCAACTCCTTGATAATGGCGATCTTCCCGCTCACCGCTTTCGGAGATCGGCGCGAATGTTGTGCCGGCATCCCGCGATCGATGCGGATGACCTCTCCATCGACGTTGATCTCGCGGGCGAACAGCACGCGACGGTCATTCACCCGACCCACGGGGCCGCGCGCCGCAATCCAATCGCCGGCACGAAGCTCCACACCGCGAAACTGCTTGGCCTGTCCCAAATCCGCCACGACGCGACGGCCCTGCTCCGTGTTGAGGAGAACAGCGAGATGCTCCTCCCCTTTCCCACGCACCGCCACTTTCTTGACCCGTTCGATTTCCCCACTCACCTGCTTCCACGACGCCTTGTGGTCGGTATATTTGGACGATTGTCGATCGCCCCCCAAGTTCAACGCTTCGTTCATCGATTGCTGTCGTAACGGGTGCTGACCTTTCGTGGTGTCTGATTGATCGGACCAGGCGTCGGTATGGCAGACGGCCACAAGTCCAAGACTCACCAGCGGTAACATGACACGATGTAATAACGTCGTCATGGTTATGTTCCTTTCGATGTGTTCAAGATGGAGATGAGATCGAGCTCCGCATCGGCGAAATCAGCCAAAGATGATAATTTTCGCAAGGGTCATACCAAGACGATTGTGGCGTGCGTTTGGCGCGGCCATCGACCAATCAGCTGAATTTTTTCAAGACACATCGACGCACAAGAAGGACCCGGCTCTTGGCCGGCGGACACGCTGTCTCCCTACACCGAACAACTTGTTCGTGAAGGACGGTCTATCTTGGGCAGACGTCTCCACAGCGCGGGCACCGATGTTGCGTCACGAGATTGCATCACGTGAGATGTCGCTGAAATGGGCTGTGATCTTTTTTGCGATCCCCCTCATGGCGTCTGCGTGTGGGTACATCGGACGTATGCGATGGCGGAAACCATTGCCAAATTTATCCATTAGATTTCCCGAGGATTGAAATTCGCCGCCGACGATGACTCGCAATGCGGACACCATGTGACCATTTGTCCTGCTTGGGACAGGGCGTCCCAGACCCAGGGTTGCCCTACCGAGGACATCTGCATAGTCGGAGTGAGGACGCTCCTCGAGATCATGGGCACAGACACAAGGAAGCCATGGCTCCACGATCGGACAGTACGGATGCCCCGTTTGGATGGTCATACAATCCCTCGACGTGGTCTGAGCGCCTGTGGATCGTGGGTGTGGCCTGCCTTGGGTTCGCGGTTTCCGGTTACCTGGCCCTCTACCAACTCGGCTGGGTGGAACAGGTGTGGGAACCGTTGTTCGGCGCGGGAAGTGAAACGGTCTTGAATTCGTTTCTCTCTCATCTCCTTCCCGTCCCCGACGCGGCGCTTGGCGCCTTCGCCTACGCACTTGATGCCGTGACCGGAGTCATCGGGGGACAAGCACGTTGGCGGACCATGCCGTGGATGGTCGTTTTGTTCGGCCTCGCCGTCGGTCCGTTGGGACTCGTCAGCGTCTTGTTGGTCATTTCCCAGCCGGTGCTGTTGCATGCCTGGTGTACCCTGTGCCTGTTTTCCGCGTTCATTTCGCTCATCATGATCGGGCCGGCGATGGATGAAATATTGGCGAGTCTCCAGTTCCTTCGGCGTGCTCATGAGCAGAATCGGTCGGTGTGGAAGACATTCTGGCACGGCGAAGCCATCCAGCATCGCGACGCGTCGGCGCTCGAACCAGTCCAGCCCCCCACGAGGGAGACCGGCACGGATAGTCTTCCCTTCGAAGGAATATGGAATCACTTGCTGGTCATCCCTCTGGGCGCCTGGCTCATGGCTGCACCGGATGTCATGGGGTATGAAGGGCCGGAGCGGGTCGTCGATCATATTGTGGGCCCCTTGGTGGTGAGTACGGCCATCATCGCCATGGCTGAAGTTACTCATTCCGTTCGATGGGTCAACGTCGCTCTCGGTCTTTGGTTGATGCTGGCCCCGGTATTGCTGAACTACGGCCCTTTGCACATCGGCGCACGGAGCGCGCTGATCGGCGGAATGATTCTTCTCCTGTCCTTTTTCAAAGGACGCGGCCGAGAGCGAACGGGTGGCGGCTGGTCCCGTGTCTGGACGACACCGTCTCCGACGTCAACCCTCACGACACCTGAGCGACAATGGAAGAAGGCCGGATAGGAGATCCGCGATGACCATGCTGCTTGCCGGCATTCTGCTGTTCGCCCTGATCATCACGGGGCTGTACGTCGCCGGTTGGTTCAGCACGCCCTATAGCGATGCGTTTCGGTTCGCGTTTTATCTGCTTCTTGTGCTGTTCGTGCTCACCGTCGGCTTCGCCCTATACGATCATCCCTATGAAGGATATGACCCCACGGTGAGAGTCCCATGATGCGGTCGTATTCAGGCCGAGCAGGAGGACCGATGAATCGTGTTCGTAACGGCAGGACAAAATCCGAAGTCGTCATCGTCACCGGCGCCTCAGCCGGTGTCGGCAGAGCCATCGCAAAGGAGTTCGCGGCGCACGGCGCGTCCGTCGTCCTGCTGGCCCGCGGCCGGGACGGCCTGGAAGGAGCCAGGCGGGATGTCGAACGTCTCGGTGGGCGGGCGCTGCCCATCCCGACGGATGTCGCCGACGACACGCAGGTGGAAGCCGCGGCGGATCGAGCGGAACAGGAGTTCGGCCCGATCGATATCTGGATCAACAACGCCATGGTGTCCGTCTTGTCGCCTGCCCTTCAGATGACGGCAGCGGAGTACCGACGAGTGACCGAGGTCACGTATCTCGGATACGTCCATGGGACCTTGGCGGCGTTGCGCCGTATGGTGCCCCGAGACCGAGGCATCGTGGTGCAAATCGGCTCCGCCCTCGCATACCGATCCATTCCGTTGCAATCCGCCTACTGCGGCGCCAAACACGCGGTGCAGGGGTTCACGGAATCGTTGCGCTCGGAGCTCATCCATGACGGGAGCCGGGTCCGTCTCTCGATCGTTCAATTGCCGGCGGTCAACACACCCCAATTCTCGTGGATTAAGACACGGATGCCGAACCATCCCCAGCCGGTTCCGCCGATCTTTCAGCCGGAAGTCATCGCCAGATCGGTCTACTGGGTCGCCCATCATCCTCGACGCGAGTTCACGATCGGCTTGTCCGCCGTGCAAGCCATCATCGGCGACAAGTTCGTCCCCGGACTCTTGGATCACTATTTGGCCGCCATGGGATACGAGGCTCAGCAGACGCACGAACCGGTGGATCCCCATCGTCCCAACAATCTCTACGAGCCCTTGCCCGGCGACTACGGCGCAAGAGGTCGGTTCGGCAAACGCTCCGCCGACTACAGCCTACAGGCCTGGGTCAACCGCTACCGCGGTTGGTTGGCACTCGGAGGATTGGGGGTTGCGGCCTTGTCTTCTTTCCTGACGCCAAGGAGGTCGGCATGATGAAGCCTACAACCGTTTTCCGCTCGCTTATCCTGGTCGTTCCGTTGGTCGGGATGTTCACGCTGCTGATCGCGGTGGGACAACACGTATCCGCCGGCGGCCGCCTCGTTTCCTTCGAGGCGCCGGAACAATCGTCGTCTCAACAGAAGCAGAATCGCGTCGCTCGCATGACCGAGCGTGAACAGGAAGCGTTCGATAAGTTCGTGGCTCACGAAGCGCGGTTCAAGGACCATTATCGATCGCATTTTTCGACATCCCACTATGACTACAATCAATACCGGCCGGCGTATCAACACGGTTTTGAACTGGCCCTCGACCCACGTTACCGGAAACCGGACTGGAACGGCGTGGAACCTCAAGTACGCGGAACCTGGAACGAAAGCACGATGGGTCTCTGGAATCAGTACAAGGATGCCGTCCGCTACGGATGGGAACAGGGCATGGCGTTGGAAGGGAAATGAGTCCATGAGGTTTCGAGTTCAAGAGAGCAGAACCCAAAACCTGAAACCCTTCGCTCTCAGACCAGAAACCCGAAACCGGAAACTCTAGGGACCTGAAAGACGCACCCATGCTGTCCGACCTCATCGCCGCTCGCTCCCAGATGGCCATGTCCCTGGGCTTCCATATCGTCTTTGCCGTCCTGGGCATTGCGATGCCGGTGCTGATGGCGGCCGCCGAGTGGCGGTGGCTGAAGACGGGGGACGAAGTCTATCTGACGCTGGCGAAGCGCTGGGCGAAGGGCACCGCCATTTTGTTCGCCGTCGGCGCCGTGTCCGGGACCGTCCTCTCGTTCGAATTGGGCCTGCTCTGGCCCTCGTTCATGGAGCACGCCGGCCCGGTCGTCGGCCCGCTCTTCGGGCTCGAGGGATTTGCGTTCTTCACCGAAGCGATCTTCTTGGGGATCTATCTTTACGGCTGGTCGCGCATCCCGCCTCGGACGCACTTCATCGCCGGGTTGGTCGTCGCGGTGAGCGGATCCGCCTCCGCGATCTTCATCGTCACGGTCAACGCCTGGATGAACGCCCCGACCGGTTTCGACATCATCGACGGACAAATCAGCAACGTCCGGCCGCTCGTGCCGTTTCTGCACCCCTTTGCCTTCCATGAAACGTTGCATATGCTGCTGGCAGCCTTCGCCGCGACCGGTTTTCTGGTCGCGGGCATCCATGCCTTTCTCCTGCTGCGCCACCCGACCCATCGACTTCACCGAAATGCTTTGGCCATCGCGCTGGTGGTCGGCGGGATCCCCGCGCTCCTTCAGCCGATCAGCGGAGATCTGATCGCGCGGGCCGTCGCCGATCATCAGCCGGCTAAGTTGGCCGCGATGGAAGCGCTCTTCGTCACGGAAGCCGGAGCGGATTTTATTCTCTTCGGACTTCCCGACGCGTCCACACAAACCGTCGACTATGCGGTCGTGATTCCAAACGGATTGAGTCTGCTCCTCCACGGAGATCTTCACGCGGTGGTTCCCGGACTGGACCGGATCCCTCGTCACGATTGGCCCCCCGTCGCGGTCACCCATGTGGCCTTCCAGGTGATGGTCCTCTGTGGACTGATCATGGCCGGGGTCACCCTCTGGGCCGGCTGGCGTCGGTGGAAAGGCCGCGTGGAAACGGATCGGTGGCTCCTGAGGATCTTGGTCGTCACGGCTCCGCTGGGACTCGTCGCCATCGAGGCCGGGTGGGTGGTGACGGAAGTGGGACGTCAACCGTGGACCATACAGGGGCTCCTGCGCACGTCCCAGGCCGTCACACCCATGCCGGGCCTCTGGATTCCGATGGTCACCTTTTCTGTCTTGTATGTCGTCCTGGCCGGCGTCGTCGTCTGGGCGATCCGGCGTCACATCGCGGCCGCGGCGACCGTCCCTCCGGTGGAAACAGAAACGGAAAGGAGAGCCGCCTAGCGATGCCCTCGTATGAGCTCATGGTTGCCGCGGCGCTCGTCGGCGCGCTGACGTTTTATTTGTTGTTCGGCGGAGCGGATTTCGGCGCCGGGATCTGGACGCTTTTTGCGATGGGGCGCCGTGGCCAGCCGCAACGTGCGTTGATCGACGAGGCCATCGGTCCCATCTGGGAAGCCAACCATGTGTGGCTCATCATCGCGGTCGTGATTCTGTTTACCGCCTTCCCCCCCGCCTTTTCCGTCATCTCGATCAGGCTGCACATTCCATTGACCGTGATGCTCATCGGCATCGTGCTGCGGGGAACCGCCTTCGCGATTCGCACGCACGATATCACGTCGCGTCCGGACGGATTCACGGGCGCGCCGGCGATCTGGCATCGAATATTCGCCTGGTCGAGCCTGCTGACTCCCGCCATGTTGGGGCTGGTCCTGGGGGCCATCGCCTCGGGGCGACTCTCCGGACCGACCGGTACCGTCAAAGAAACCTTCGTCGACCCGTGGCTCGCGCCCTTTCCCATCGCGGTCGGTTTCCTCGCGACGGCATTGGTCGCCTATCTCGCCGCCGTCTATCTGATCATGGAGAGCCGGGACCCGGGATTACGCCGCCTCTTTCGACGACGGGCCATGATGACCGGGATACTCGTCATCGGCATGGCCGCCGTCGCGTTGTTCCTCACACGCGACGGCGCCCCGGAAATCCATCGAGGTCTGGCCAAGACGGCTGTGGGCCGTGCCACCATCGTGGCCACCGCGCTGTTGCACGTGGCGGCCCTGTGGGCATTGATCACCGAGCGCGATCGATTGGCTCGATTCCTGGCGGGAGGCGGAGCGGTCGCGGTCTTGTGGGGTTGGGCTCTCTCGCAATACCCGTATCTGGTCGAACCGTCGGTGACGATCCACGATGCGGCTCCTCACAGCACATTGGACGTGCTGTTGGCCAGCCTGCTCCTGGGATCCATCGTGCTGCTTCCCTTTTTGTATTACTTATACACCCTGTTCAAGGGGGACATTCTCTCGCGCCCGGCACAGTTCAAAAGCTAAAAGCAGGACTTTCTTATGGTGACGCTGATCGCCGGTGGCTTGTTCCTGGGACTCATCATCGTGGCCCTGTATTTCTTCGGGGCGTTCAAATCGCCGTATCTCGGCCTCCCGTACTTCTGGCTCTTCCGGTTTGCCCTGATGCTCTTGCTGATGTGGCTGATGGCGACGCTCTGGCAGAGCGAAAGGGAGCGCGCCTATGAAGGATCTGATCCGCCGGTCAACCAACGCGAAGCGCGGTGATCGGTCACTGGGGCAAGCGGCCTTGTCCGTAGAAACGCGACTTCGTGGACGATCGCATCGTGCAATGGTCGCAATCAAACAATCGGGAGTCGATGGTCCGGGCTCGTTGCCTCTGCCCACTTAGGTCTTCAACACCTGCTGTATCGTCTGATGCAGTTCGTCCACCGCCGAATCTTTCGCGAGCACGATGACCGCTCCGGCCCGCTTCATCGCGGTGGCGTTGTCGTCCCCGATATTGACGGAGATGCCGATGATAGTGGTCTCCGGCCATTTGATCTTAATCTGCGTTGCCGCTTCGATGCCGGTCATCTTCGGCATGTTGACGTCCATGACGACCACGCGAGGCCGCAGCTCTTCGACAAGCTTCACCGCCTCCACCCCGTCTCGACCTTCTCCCACCACGTGAAGATCCTCGTAGGCATCCAGTACGGAGCGCAACCCTTCCCGCACCATCGCATGGTCGTCCACCAGAAGCACACGAATGCGTGATGCATGAGACCGCAAGGTGGAGGTTGAGGTTAAGGCTGAGGCAAGAATCGTTTCTGAACCCTTCATCTCAGCCTTGACCTTAGCCTCGTGCTGTTGCGGCAGCGTGAGCGTCGCCGTGGTCCCTGCTCCCAACGCCGATTGAATGGTGAACAAGCCACCCAGCGCTCTCATCCGTTCTTGAATGCTGAACAGGCCGAACTTGGACGAAATACCGCCGTCAGTCGTACCGGCAGCAGCAGCAGCAGCAGCAGCAAGATCGAAGCCCACGCCCTCATCATGCACGTCGATCCGCAACTGCCCATCCCGCTGTTCCATCCGGATGGTGGCTTCACCGGTGCCGGCATGTTTCGAGGAGTTGATCAGCAGCTCTCGCGCGGATTGGAACAAGAGAATCTTTTGATCTTCCGGGAGTCTCAGGTCTTCATCGTCCGGCACCACGACGGTCACGCGGTGGTCGTGCTTGTTCTTCATATACTCCGCGAGCCACTTGAGACTGGCGGCCAGACCATGATCCCGCAGGACCGGGGGACTGAGTTCCGCCACCAGCGTGCGGCTATAGGCCAAGGCATCGGACAAGACGTCATCGACCTTTTTCAGAGCGGTTTCGCAGACGGGCACGCCTTGGACCGCGCGCTTGCTCTGTCCGATCGCCAGCTTGCCGACGACCAGCATCTGTTGCAGATGGTCGTGCAGCTCCGTAGCGAGCCGTTTCCGTTCCCGCTGCTCCAAGAGATTCAACTCGGCCGCCATGGCGCGGAGACGGTCCTGCGATTGGACCAGCTCGACCGTCTTGACCTCGACGACCTGCGCCAACTCCACGTTCCAGCGTTGCAACCGCGCTTGCGCCTCCCACAGAGCCTCTTCCGTTTGCTTCCGTTCGGTGATGTCGACCATCACACCCACCATCCTGAGACATCGTCCGTCCGCGTCGTAATCAAATCGACCACGCCCCGCCATCCAATGCGTACTGCCATCGGCCCAAACCACGCGGAAATCCGCCCGGTACTCATCACGCGAGGCCATTGCCAGCTGCAAGACCTTTTCGACACCGGGCAAGTCATGTCGGTGCACGTGTGAGGCCCAAGCCTCATAAGAGGGTTGCACATCACCCGGACGCAAGCCCAGTAACTCAAAGTGTCCGGGTGACCATTCGACTCGCCCAGTCAACACATCCCAATCCCACGATCCCATCCGACCTACCTTCATGGCCAACTGAAGCCGCTCTTCGCTCGCTCGCAGTCGCTCTTCAGCCCGCTTGCGCTCGGTGATATCCATATTGATCCCGAGCACGCGATGTAACGTCCCGCTCGCATCATAGATGCCGCCGCCGGCCGAATCGACCCAGCGAATGTCCCCGGAAGGCAACACGATGCGAAACTCCAGGTTGTGCCAGGGTCGATGTTCCGACAACGCTCGATCCCGCTCCTCCTCGATCCGAGCCACATCATCGGGATGGACTCTGTCGCGAAAACCCTGGTACGTCCGGCTGAATTCTCCGGCCCGCAAGCCATACACCGACTCTAGTTCCGCCGTCCACGTGACTTCATTGGTACGGACATTCCAGTCGAAGATGCCCGCCTGTGCAATGCCCTGTGCCAGCCGGAGTCGTTCCTCATTTTCGCGAAGTCTTTCTTCCGCCTGCTTGCGTTCGGTGATGTCGAAATTAACACCGGTCATGCGGAGCGGCGTTCCCTCCGAATCTTTGAACACTTGCCAGCGACCGGCGAGCCAATGGACCGTGCCGTCCGGCCAGACGGTTCGCCATTCACCCTGGATGGGTTGGCCCGTTTCAAACGCCTGTTCGACCAATTGGAGAGCATGGGATCGATCATCGGGATGAATGAGCTGTTCCCATGCCGGTTGCGTTCGTCCAAATTCACCCCGTTGGAGCCCGTACAACGCTTCCAGCTCAGGCGTCCAGGTATTCACGTTAGTTTGGAGGTTCCATTCGAAGGTCCCCACGCGGGCCGCCTGCTGCGCCAACCGCAATCGCTCTTCGTTTTCGCGCAGTTGCTTTTCAACCTGTTTCCGCTCCGTGATGTCCGTCGCGATGCCGCACAAGGCATAGGGCGCCCCTTGCGGGTCTTGCAGGAGAAACTTCTGCGACAGATAGGTGCGTATGCCCTCCATGCTTGGGATGTACTCCTCCACGACGGACAGTTTCCCGCTCTTCCAGACTTTGGCATCGTTGGCCCTGAATTGATCGGCCAAGTCGCGAGGAAACAGCTCGTATTCCGTTTTTCCGTTCGCCGCGCGCGCTTCCACCCCAAGGACTTTCGCGCAATACTCATTCATAAACAGGCTACGACCCTCGGCGTCCTTAATGAAGAAGGCCGCCGGCGCACGGTCCAAGATGGCCTGCAACCGTTCTTCGCTCTCCCGCAGCGCCGATTCCGTGCTGTTCAAGGAGCGGGCGACCGACCAGAGGATCATGCCGAATCCCACCACGTTGAGTCCGACCAGCAACGTCAGGCCGAAGTGCGACCCGAACCATCCCTTGTGTTCACCGACCAGGCGTATCCATCCTGTGATCACGAGCAGGCCCACCGTCAACGGCAACATACGTCGCATCATGACCGCGCCTGGTTCTCCGCTGCTGAGCGTCGCCATGAGACCGCGGTCCGGACCGGCGCAGAGCAATGCGGCGCCGAGAAAGACGAATGACAGGGCCGTATGCAGGGCCATGGAGCTGTAGGGTCCGACGGCATAGAGGGAGCTTTTGTCGTAGAGGCATCCGATCAACGCTACGCCGGCGATACACAGCACGAGAAACGTCGAGAATTCCGAAATTCGTTCACTGATGCGGCCGCAGCGATTCGCGAACATCAGCGCAACCCACAACAACACGAAGCACCCGGCGGTGGCCTGCGCCATCCACCCCGGATGCGTGGCGTCCCCTGCCAATCCGACTGAATAGCCGAGCAAGGTACCGAACCCAAGCAGGACAGCTGGAACAGCTAACGTGATCGACGCGAGTCCAAGAGCCTTCTCCGCTCCTGAATTCGACTTGCTCCTTCTCGTATTGAAGAGCAGCACCGACCCTGCGGAACACAGAAACCCCACGGCTGTCGTGATTTTCATGGACATGAACGACGACGAAATGCTGGTGAGCAGCGTGAGGCCGAACCCCCACCCGACTAAAACCAGACCGGCGATACAGGCTGTCATCGACGCAAGCCATGTGGAAGCGGTACGAAACCGCCGGTGCAGTTCGCCGTTCCGATCAGAGCCTGTACTGGTAGGTGACGGATAGTTGAACGCACGAGTTTGAAGCTCCGTCACGTCGATCGTGGAGCCGACATAGCCGAGAAAACCTCCATCCGGCCCGAATCGCGGCGTGCCGACGGATTTCATCCAGCGGTATTCGCCGTCATGGCGCCGGAAACGGAAGGTCGCTTCGAACAACCGGCGCTCGGCCAGGGCTTCCAGATAGGCTGCGACGTAGCCCTTGCAATCGTCGGGATGGACATACTGCGCCCAATCGAACCCTCGCACGTCAACATCATGCACTCCAAGAAAATCGAGGTACGCCTGATTGACGAACTCGCAGCCGTCCGGCCCGTTCATCCAGAGGAGCGCAGGCGCATGGTCGGCCAAGACATGAAATGCCTCCGATTCTTGCTCGCGCAAGAGCAGCAGCGCCGCTCCTTCCCGCTCCGCCATGGAGCAGGCTTCCTCATTGGTGGAGGCCTCAATCACCCGGTATCCGGCCTCGCGGAGATGCTGAACGGACGAGGCTTGCGTAGTCGAAGAGTCGTTGACGTTGATGATGGTCCATTGGTGAGAACGGGTCATGACTTCTCCACGCTTCGTTTTCACTACATTGCGTGGCTCCTCGCGCGGTGGATGGTTAGAGAGGCGCCCGTACTGTGCGGTACGAAGGGAAGCATCGTACGCTCATCACCTCGCCGGCACAATGAGGTTCATGAAGAACTAGGGGGTTTCCTAGGGGGAGAGTCTAAGAAAAATCAGGTCATTCGAATATTTTCGGACCACCTTCGCCGCTGGAGGAATCGGATCTGTTCGAGCGAGAAGACTCGTGAACGATGAGTGCTACGGGGGTCGGTCAGTGGGAGGAGGGGGAAAATTTTTCCGAGGCTGCGCCGACCTCGTGAACGATCGCGTCGTGCAGCTGATCGACCGCCTTGTCTTTGGCGAGCACGACGACCGCTCCGGCTCGCTTCATCGCGTTGCTGTCGTCGTTGTCGCTGTTCACGGAGATGCCGACGACGATGGTTTCCGGCCACTTGGTCTTGATCTGCTCCGTCGCCTCGATGCCGGTCATCTTCGGCATGTTGATGTCCATGACGATCACGCGAGGCCGGAGCTCCTCGACGCACTTCACCGCTTCCGCCCCGTCTCGAGCTTCTCCGACCACGTGAAGGTCTTCGTAGGCATCCAGCACCGCGCGAAGGCCTTGCCGCACCATCGCATGATCATCCACGAGCAACACCGGCACCATGGTTCGTTCTTTCATAAGCGCCACGGATGTCCCCTCTTTACTTACCGCCGCACGGACAACAGATGTGGTCGTCGGGTACGGCGCGTGCCGCTCGGCCTCCATGGCCAAGGGCAGGACCAGCGTCGCGGCGGTTCCCTGCCCCGGAGCGGATTGGATGGTGAACGATCCGCCCAGCGCCTTCATCCGTTCCTGTATGCTCAGTAAACCAAACTTCGACGAGATCCCGCCACTAGGTGTTCCCGCCGTTCCCGCGGCCAGGTCGAACCCCTTGCCTTCATCGCTCACCGTCACGCGCAGATGCCCATGGCGTTGTTCCATGAGGATCGTCGCCTGGCCCGTCCCGGCATGTTTGGAGGCGTTGATGAGGAGTTCCCTGGCCGATTGAAAGAGCAAGACACGGTGAGCCTCCGGAAGTTTGAGTTCCTGTTGTTCCGGGATCAGGACCGTGACCGTCTGATTGTATTTCTTCATATACTCGCCCAGCCACCTGAGACCGGCGGCCAATCCCTCATCCCGCAACACCGGCGGGCTCAGTTCCGCGACCAGCGTGCGGCTATAGGTCAGCGCCTCCGAGAGGACATCGTCCACCTTCGTCATCACTTCCGCCGCGGCCGGCACGTCGGCGATCCGACGCTTCCCCTGTCCGATCGTCATCTTCCCATAGACCAGCATCTGTTGCAGATGGTCATGCAGCTCGGTCGCCAGCCGTTTCCGTTCCCGCTGCTCCGCCAGGCTCAATTCGCTGGCCAGCGCGCGCAGACGCTCCTGCGACTGCATCAGCTCGGCGGTCTTCACGGTGACCGTCTGTTCCAGCTCGACGTTCCAACGCTGCAGCTTCTGTTGAGCCTCGCGCAAGGCCTGTTCCGCTTGTCGTCGTTCCGTCACATCCGTGACAAGGACCACCAGATACTTCGCCTTGCCCGCATGGTCGCGCAGCAGCGAGACGAACTTGTGCGCCCAGACCGGCTCCCCCTGCTTGTGCACATACCGGTTCTCGGTCTCGAAGCTCGACGATTCCTCCTGTATGAGCCGCTCGATTCCAGCCCGGTTCCCGGCCAGATCGTCGGGATGGATCAGCCCGTGGACGGTCAACCCGCGCAATTCTTCTTCGGTGTAGCCCAGCATCGCACAAAAGGCCGGATTACATTGC